>CALBSF010000195.1 GCA_937927795.1 uncultured Rickettsiales bacterium | reverse complement strand
GGACTTAACCGAGTATGTTTAAAATTAGGAATTCAAGCAATCTCGATTTAATCCCCTCTCCCTTGAGGGGAGAGGGTTAGGGTGAGGGTGATTTACTTAGTTTTAAGGGATAAAATCACATTATTTTAAGCAGTAACTACTTTTGTTTTTTAAATTATTTACAAAATCTCTCTAATTTTATCCGGTATTTTTTTAACCTTAAAATTATCACTGCCAACACATACAATTTCAACCGTCAGAGTTGATAAAATTAAATCAGATTTTCTAATTTCTTGCTTCATAATAATTGAAACAAGCCTCGCCTCAACAACTTCAACAAAAACCTCAATTAAGTCATCAAGCCTTGCAGGAGAAAGATATTCAATCTCGCATTTTCTAACCACAAAAAGCAAATTTTCATTTTTTGCTAATTCAATTTGTGAAATTCCTATTTGTCTTAGAAAATCAGTTCTGGCGCGTTCAAAAAATTTTAAATAATTCGCATAATAAACAACGCCGCCCGCGTCAGTGTCTTCATAGTAAACTCGATACTCAAAACTATTCAACTTTTGCATAACAATTTGGTGTTTCGTAAAGTTTTATTTCCGTGCATTTTACACTCATATTTGCAAAAATTTGTGGACAAATTTCTTCCAAAATATGTTTGGCGATATTCTCAGCCGTAGGGTTCTGGTTTAAGTAATAAATTTCTTGACCAGTTGCTTCTTCAATTTTGTCGCCCAAATTTTTATCATGAATTGAAAGAATAGTATTATGATCAAAATTATCATCAATCCACCTTCCAAGCAAATCTTTAATCACTCCAAAGTCAATTACTCTGCCTAAATTATCTAATTCATCAGCCAAAAAAGTTGCTTCCAAAGCGTAGCGATGACCATGAAGCATTTTACATTTACTTTCATGATTGATGATGCGATGAGCGCAGTCAAATTCGATTCTTCTTGTGCAAGTTATCATGCTTGAGGAAAAAAGTTTCTAATTGTAGTTTTATTAATTTCTTTAAGCTCACCAACCGCCATGTTTCCTAGGATGAAAGGACCAAATGAAATTCTGATCAAGCGACTAACTTGTAACCCCAAATGCTCCATCACTTTTCTAATTTCACGATTTTTTCCTTCATCTAAAGAAATTTTCAGCCAAGAATTTGATTCTCTTTCCGACTCAACTTCAACCTTGATTCCTCTATATCTAATGCCATCAACGGTAATTCCTTGTTCTAATTTTTTTAGTCTTTCAATATCTAATTTACCAAAAACTCTAGCGCGATAATTTCTAATCCATTTATTTTGCGGCAATTCTGCATAGCGCGCAATAGTGCCATCATTGGTTAAAAGCAATAATCCTTCAGTATTATAATCTAACCTGCCAACCGTTATAACTCTAGGCATTCCTTTTGGCAGCGCGTCAAATACGGTTTTACGATTTTTTGGATCTTTATTAGTTGTAATAACGCCTTTTGGTTTATGAAAAAGCCATAATCTTACTGGCTGTTTTTCACTAATTAATTTGCCATCAACTTTAACCGAATGATCGGTAATAAATGTTGTTGGGCTGTTAATTACCACGCCATTTACCTGAACTCTGCCCTCCACAATCAATGCTTCAGCCTCTCTTCTAGAGCAATGACCAGACATTGCAATTAATTTTGCAACGCGAATTCCCTTATCTTCATTTTTTTCTTCAATCATTTTTTATCCTTATATTTTTTAGCTGTTATTACAAATTCGTCAAAGATTTTTTTATCGGCATCGCAAACTTCAAATTCAGGATGCCATTGAACCCCAAGACAAAATTCATGGTCGGTTTTTTCAATTGCTTCAATAATTCCATCTTCAGCAAAGCCGCATACAGTAAGACCTTTGCCCGCTTGCTTAGTTGCTTGATGATGAGAAGAATTGGTGCGAATTTTTTCTTCACCAATAATTGAAAAAAGTTTAGAATCTTTTACTATGTTAACATGGTGATATGGTATTTTGTAATCTTTAAGCCCATCAAAATGACTTTGTTCGTGATCCATAAATTTTCCAGCATCTGGAATATGTTGAATAACATTGCCGCCATGCAAAACATTAAGCAATTGCATGCCATTACAAATTCCAAAAAAAGGTAAATTTTTTTCAATTGCTTTTACGCCCAAAGAATATTCAAAATTCTCACGAAACGGATTTAATTTTACCGTTGGATGAATTTTTTCCTCACCATATCTTTTAGGATGAATGTCAAAATAACCGCCCACAATCATTAATCCATCAATTGCATCTAAATAATCATCGATTAAATCATAATCGTAAGTCAAAATAATAGCCGCTCCACCCGCTTTGTTAATCATATCAACATAGTTATGGCGCAGCGCGTAATATGGTTTTGCAGAATAGCAATTAGGTGAACCTTCTTTGTAATCAGGAACAATTCCAATTAATGGCTTTCTAGTTTTCATTTTACTTTTCTTGACAAATGAGTTAATAATATATAAAGTAATTCCACCCTATGGCAGACGTAGCTCAGTTGGTTAGAGCACCAGGTTGTGGTTCTGGGGGTCGCGGGTTCGAGACCCGTCGTTTGCCCCACTTTCAATAGCAGCTGCTAAAGCAGCAAGTCTTGAAATTAAAGAATAAATTTCAATAATTCCATCTTTATTTACAGATAAATTTAATTGATTTTCATTTAAATTTATCAAATCAACAAAACTCATCCCATCGCTATTTAAGCTGATTTTTTCATCACGGTTTTCATTAATGCGAAACAGATTCCCCGTTACTTTGGCATCAATTAAATAAATCATTGCTTCAGAAATTTTTCCATCAATTTTATCAATAGTTTTGATGCCTTCTTGAATCATGACTTTGGTGTTTTTTATTGATCCTTTGAGCATATTCATTTTATTGCGCTCTTTTTTATTTATTTCCAAAACATCTTCAACGCAAAACACTGGCCAAACCGCCATTCCGTAAGTTCCATTATCAGCTTTAATAAAGCAATAAGGCTCTTCTTTTATATCATATTCTTGATATTTTATTTTGATTTTTTTCAGCAATTCATCAACTGATTTAGCTAAGCACTCAATGCCTTTTTGTTCTTTAAAATCAACGTCATCACAAGATTTATGCATTGAAGAAATTAACCAAGGATCAATCTCTATTATTTTTGCTAATTCTTCAGCTAATTGATTGTAAATTGTAAAATGATTAGATTTGGTGCGATTATGCCAACCAAGGTTTGGTGAAGGAATAATTGGAATTGTAAGATTTTGTAGAATTTCAGGTATTCCATCAGTTAAATCGTGATTTAAAATAATTAAATCAGCGCAAAAGCCATCTTTGGTAGTAATTTTATCGTTATTTCTAATTAGGGGATTAAGAGTTATTGATTGATTATTTTCTAAATCAATAGTTGTTTTATCCTGTAAATCAGCAATCAAACTGCCAATTTCAACATTTCTATTTAAAATATTTTTTAAAGCCAAAACATTTTCTAAATAGCGTAAATTACGAGTGTGATTTTCTGGAATTAGTAAAATATTTTGAACATCACCAAAATTTTTGGTTAAAAAATCATCAGCAAGTTTTTTGGCTATTTCTTTTGAAGTTAAAGAAAGGTTATTAAAGCCTGCCGGAAAGCAATTGGTGTCAACAGGGGCAATCTTAAAGCCCGAATGTCTTAAATCGATTGAATTATATAATAAAGCAGGATTTTGGCTAAATTTCTTATTAAAAAAATCTTCAATTACTTGCTTATTTTTAATTATTTTACTTAATAGATTTTGCAGCATTTAAAGGTATCTAAGAATATCATCATATGGAGGCCGGAGTCGGAATCGAACCGACGGATAAAGGCTTTGCAGGCCCTTGCATTACCACTTTGCTATCCGGCCAAATTTAAGGAGTGGCAATTATAAATAATATTTTCAATAATACAAGATCTTTGCTTTTATGAAAAATAGAGGTTATAATTGACTAAAAGGCTTTATTTATAGGTAATCACGCTTATTTTGAGTGTTTGTTAAATGGTATAAGTCAAATTTAATTAATAAATGAGTAAAAGTTTATTTTTACAAATTTTTAAAAATATTCCCTCCACAAAGCCTTCGATGAAGCAAAAAGGAGTGGCGGATTTGCTGCGCAAAAAAATTCAAGATAAAAAATTACCACAAATTGATATTATTTTTAATCAAAAAGATTTATTAGAATTTGAAAAATTAGCTAAAGATATTTCTGTTTATAAAAAAGTTTTAGTTTTGGGCGTTGGCGGCTCAAGCCTTGGTGGTAAAGCTTTAACCGCTTTAAAATTTCAAAATAAATTAGAATTCTTAGAATCAATTGACCCATCCACAATAAAAAATTCTTTTGATAATTTAGATATCAAAAATACATTTTTTTTAGTTATTAGTAAATCAGGTCAAACCATTGAAACCATTTGTCAAACCTTGATTTTGATTGATTTGCTTAAAAAAATAAAAGTTAAAAATTTTGCTAAACAATTTTTATTTGTTACTGAATCTAAAGATAATCCAATTGCTAAAATTGCTTTAGAAATTGGCGCTAAAATTGCGCATCATCCTAAAGAAATTGGCGGTAGATTTTCTTGTTTTTCAATTGTTGGAATGTTGCCAGCATTGATTTGCGGCCTTGATTTGAAGAAAATTAGAAATGGTGCCAAAAAAGTTGTTCAAGAATTTATTGATGGTGATGATAAAATTTTAAATTCATGCAATATGCAATTAGAGCTTTATGATAAAGGCTTTAAGAGCAATGTGATTATGCCTTATATTGATGATTTAAAAAATTTTACTGACTGGTATCGTCAGCTTTGGGCGGAATCTTTGGGTAAAAATGGTTTTGGATCAGTGCCAATAAATTCAATGGGAACCATTGATCAACATAGTCAATTACAGCTTTATTTGGAAGGACCAAAAGATAAATTTTTTACTTTTATTGTGGCAAAAAAAACCAAAAATGATTTTTTGGTTAAAGATTTAAAGGGTGTAAAAACCTTATTTGGTGGCAAAAAACTAAGCGAAATTGTTAAAGTTGAGCAAGATACCACTATTGAAGTTTTAAATCGTAAAAAATTACCAATTAGAATTTTTGAAGTTGAAAAATTAAATGAAGAAGTTCTTGGCAGCTTAATGGCGTGGATGTTTTTAGAGGTTATTTTAATTGCAGATTTAAAAAATATAGACCCATTCAACCAACCGGCTGTAGAGCTTAGAAAAGATCTGGCTAAAAAAATTCTTAAAAAATAATGTTCTTATATAAAAAAATTCCCTTAAATTGGATATTATTATTTTTATTTTTTAGCGCTGGTTTCGCACTTATTTTTGCTTATATTTCGCAGTATATTTTTGATTATCAGCCTTGTATTTTATGTCTTTATCAAAGAAAGCCATTTTTTGTTGCGCTTGCTTTATCATTGATGTCTATTGCTTTTTTTAAAGATAAAAAATCACAAATAGCAGTTATTTATTTATGCCTTTTTGTTTTGGCGATAAATAGTTTAATTGCTTCTTATCACGTTGCAGTTGAGCAGAAATTATTTAAAGGACCATCCACTTGCAGCGCAAGTAGCAATTTGAATGAAATTGAAGATTTGCAAGAGTTAGAAGTTGCATTACTTAGCGCAAAATCAGTAAAATGTAGCGAGCCGCAATTCTTTTTGCTTGGGCTTTCAATGGCTGCTTGGAATATAATTTATTGTTTATTTCTAATTAGCGCTGTGCTTTTTTTGTTGTCTTTGAGACGCAGATTTTAATTGCCCACAAGCTGCCAAAACATCATCTCCTCTAGTTTTTCTAATTGGTGCAATTAATTTGTTACTTTTTAAAAGTTGCTGAAATTTTTCAATTTGATCATTGCGACTGCGGCCATATTCACAGCCACTCCACGGGTTAAAAGGAATCAAATTTATTTTAACATTTAAATTAAATTTTTTAATTAATTTGATTAATTCTAATGCGTGATCTTCTTTGTCGTTTTTATTTTCAAGCATCACATATTCAAAAGTAATTTTTTGATTAGGATTTTCTTCATTATAAATTTTACAAGCCTTCATCAATTCTGCTAAAGGATATTTTTTGTTAATTGCCATTATATCGCTTCGAAGTGCGTCATTAGTGGCGTGAAGTGATATTGCAAGACCGGTTTTTAATTCTTTTGAGGCGCGTAAAATTTCAGGAACTAATCCAGAAGTTGAAATGGTGATTTTGCGATGCAAAAAAGCTAATCCATTTAAATCAGTTAAAATTTCAACTGATTTTGCAACATTTTCATAATTAAAAAATGGCTCACCCATGCCCATAAATACTATGTTGGTGAGTTTTCTTTGATTGCCATTTTTCCAATCATTTAAACAATCTTTAGCAAGTAAAATTTGTGAAATTATTTCAAAAGTTTCTAAATTTCTGACTAAAGTTTGAGTTCCAGTATGACAGAATTTACAAGCAAGAGTGCAGCCAACTTGTGAGGAAATACAAAGGGTTCCACGAGTTTCTTCGGGGATGAAAACCATCTCAACTTCTTTGCCATCATGAAATTTTATTAACCATTTTCTGGTGCCATCAAGTGAGGTAATATCTTGAGTAATTTGTGGTCTTGGAATGAAAAAATTTTCTTCTAATTTTTGACGAAGATCTTTAGAAATGTCGCTCATTTCGCTAAAATTCTTTGCGCCAGCAACATAAAGCCAGTTTAATATTTGCGAGGCTCTAAATGGTTTTTCATTTAGATTTGCAATTGCTAGAGCAAGATTTTTTTTGTCTAAAGTGAGTATATTTTGTTTATTTTGCATTATTTGTATTTTGACACAAATCACCCTCACCCTAACCCTCTCCCCTCAAGGGAGAGGGGATTGTACCGAGATT
>CALBSF010000194.1 GCA_937927795.1 uncultured Rickettsiales bacterium | reverse complement strand
AAAGATAAAATCTTTTTGTTAAAAAGTGTCAATAGAATTGTAATTTGGTATAATATTATTTTTATAACATTACCGCAGTCCATTTCTTTTTCATTTTACACGCTAATTATTGCGATAGTTCTAACAATTATTTTTAGAAAATTAATGACCATAGAATCTCGCCCACAAAGGATATTCGCAAAATTTGCATTTATCACAATTTCACCATCAATTCTTTGCGGGCTTAGCCTTGGCGGAGGCGGAAGGTCTGGCGGTGGTTTTGGTGGTGGAAGATCAGGCGGCGGTGGTGCCAATGGTAAGTGGTAATATTGGATGCAAAAAACAAAAAAATATTTGCTGCAAGTAAATCAAACTGAAATTTTAGTTACTCAAAAAAGAATTAAAAATATTCATCTAAAAATTTGCGTAATTGATGGTTTAATCAAGGTTTCAGCGCCTTTATATTTAAGCCAAGATAAAATTAAAACTTTTGTAATTTCAAAATTTGATTGGATTTTAGCTGCTCAAACAAAACTCGATGGTCAGAAAAAATTCTTAGAAAAAAAATATATCAATGAAGAAAATCATTATTTTTTTGATAAAAATTATTCGTTAAATTTAATTGAAATTACGGGAAGACCAAAGGTTTTAATTGATGAAAATAATATAAATTTATTCATCAAAAGCGGCGCCAATTTAGTAGAAAAAAAGAAATTACTAGAAAAATTTTACCGAGAAAATCTACAAAAAATTATTCCAAATTACATAAAAAAATGGGAAGAAAAAATGAATCTTCGCGTTGAAAAATTTGGCATAAAAAAAATGAAAACCCGCTGGGGAACTTGTAATATCAGGGCTAAAAGAATCTGGATAAATTTAGAGCTAGCAAAAAAACCAATCGCTTGCCTAGAATATATTATAGTTCATGAAATGGTTCATTTATTTGAAAAAAACCACAATAAAAGATTCTACGCTTACATGGATCAATTCTTACCAAATTGGCGAGATCATGAATCTGAGTTAAAATTAATGCGGGCATAATTAAAAAAATGGGATGGTAATTTATCCACGAACCAAAACCCAAACCCAAACTGTCATCTCGAGCGAAGCGAGAGATCTCTGGTGGATGAACTCATGAGATCTCTCGCTTCGCTCGAGATGACAGTTTGGGTTTTGGTATATAACCTCTGGTGCTATCTTAAACCAATCACCCTCACCCTAACCCTCTCCC
>CALBSF010000193.1 GCA_937927795.1 uncultured Rickettsiales bacterium | reverse complement strand
AAGATGGTAGTTGTGGATTTAAAATTAGTAAAATATATAAAATTAACAAAATAAGTGGTTTTTTATAGATAAAACTTATTCACAAATTCATCCGCCCTGCCCTCTAATAGCAAAGAAAATAATGAAGAGATTTTTTTATTTATTTCTTCAACCAATAAAATTTCTTCTTTTTCAAATCTTCCCAAAACATGATCAGCAACGTCAATTTGCGGTATTTTGCTTTTTCCAACCCCAAGCCTAACTCTTAAATAATCTTTACCAAGCATTTCATCTATTGACTTTAAGCCGTTATGTCCAGCGCTTCCACCGCCAAGTTTAACTCTAATTTTTCCAAACTCTAAATCTACCTCATCATGTAAAACTATAATATTTTTTAATTCTATTTTGTAAAAATTTGCCACTTCCATAACAGCCCGCCCCGATCTATTCATAAAAGTTTGCGGCTTTATTGCTATGATTTTTTTTTGATTAATTTGTCCAGTAAAAACTTCGCTTTTAAATTTTTTGAAAGCAAAATTAAAATTGTGACCTTCAATTATTTTATCGAGTAATAAAAATCCAAAATTATGTCGTGTCATTTCATATTCTTTACCAACATTTCCAAGCCCAACTAGTAGATACATATTGCAAAAATAATATATTTAAAAAGAATATAATTTTTAAGACTTTATATTTTTTTTTATGCAAAACAATATTTTTCGAATTTTTCTTTTATTAATACTAGCGACTCTAGCTTCTTGCGCATCGGTTAAAAAAGAATATCTCTTATCCCATATTAAAGAAATTCAGAATTTAGAAAAACAAGATCACAAATTTTGCACCTCTTTAAATTTAGAGCTAAATAAAACTGATAATTTTAAAAGCCGCTTATATTGGCGCTGCAGATTATCAATGGCGAAATATAAAATTAAGACTAATCCAGTTTCAAGAATAGATATTAAGCGCAATCTTGATATAAATGAATTAATATCAAAAATTTCATTTAAGATTGCTGAAACTCCTGAGGCTTCGCTGCTTAAGGAAAGCAAAAAAATGGACAATATACATCATCTAAAATGCTCAAGAATGGGCTTTATAATTGATTTTACAAACGCAGAAAAAACAGATGATTATTTTGCTTGTCGTAAAGCATTGGTTGATGAGCAGCAAGTTTTTCCACCTTTTGGTAATGCCGAATATTTAAAATATCCCAATAATTCTTACACCATTGGTTTAGTAATAGATATAAGAATTGATAAAGCGATTAAAGAATATCAGGCAGCAGAAAAAGAACATCCGGCCTGCATTAAATATTATAGTAATAAACAAAAATTTACGGAATGTGGCAATGCTCAAAATGAAGCAAAAAAATGTTTTTTAGAAATTGATAAAAAAAGATTTCAAAAGGAATTGGATAAAAAAATAATTTGTCAAAAAAGATCATTTTTACAATTTCCAGATTCTTTATTAAAAGAAGATGTTAGCAAAAAAAATGATTCAAAAATTAATAGCAAAGTAAATTCTTACGACCAAAATAGCTTTGCCGCTCTTGGGTTAGATGAAGAATCTTTTGCTGGCAAAAAGAAGGTTGATAAAGTAAAAAAAGAAGAATCTAGCGCAAAATTAAATTCTAAAAATAATTTATATAGTAAATTTGAGTTAACGAAATTAAGACAAGAATATATAAGCGAGTGTCAACAAGAGGCTGACGATCAAATTAAGCAATATAATGACTCTTTGGTTGATTCTTGTAAGGCGATGGAGGTTTATGAGTGATGGTAATTTCCCACTAAGAAAAAGGCAGCCTTATAACGCCAATTCAACTTAATAATTTATCATTTTGACAAAATATTTTTAGGATAAAAGGTAATGCTTCTTATTTTATTTCAACAATAATCTCATTTCTGCGATTCCAAGGAAAAGTGAAAGGGTCGTTATAATAAGCGATAGTTTTGGTGGATTTTGGTTTTAGATTATTTTTAGTGATAAATTTTTCTAGCTCTAAACTTTGTTTGGCAAATTCTTTGTCAGACCAGCTGCCTGAAAATTTGATGGCTACCACTCTTTTTGATTTTTCAACTTTAAATTTTATTGCCTCATCTTTTGCCTTAGGTAAATTTTTTAAATTATATTTTGAAGGCATTGTGAAATTTACCAACCAAACTTCAGATCCTTTTTGCGCTTGACTTACTGGCGATGTCATAGAAATTTTTTCAGAAGATTTTTGTTCAACTGGAGAAGTCATTGCCACTTTTTCTTGAGCAACATTTTTACCAAAAATATAACCAGCTAAAATTCTAAAACCCTTTCCAGCTGCTTCTTGCCTAGCTCCAGATACTTCAACTTCGGCGATTAATTTTGGTTTATATAAACGAATCTCAATATTATCAACTTGCTTTTCAATCTTATATTTTGGCGTTTCATAGCCATTGTAAAAACCTTCTTTTGTTGTTTTAGCGCAAGATAAAATTGCGATTAACGACAATAAAATAAATGGAGTACGCATATTTTTGCCTTTAAATTGTTATATAAATTTCATATTCAAGTGAATTTGAATATCAACTATACTATTTGTAAAAGCTTAGTCCAGGAGATAGATCGATTCGCAATATAAATAAAGTTGCTTTTTCAAAAATTAGATTAATTTTTTTAAACTACATAGAAGAATAATGCGCATTCACTTTCCAAAGAGGCTTTGTTGCAGTAACCCTTGACGATTGCGATGGGGAAGCAAATCTTTCCAGCAGCTCTTTTTGAAAATCTCTGACTTGCTGCATATTTTGAAAAAAAGAATCATCTTCTGCAGAAAGCATCCTATTAAATGATTTTGGAATTTTTTCTGGCCTCTCGCCCATTTGTAAAGCTAAAAAAACCTCAACTGCTTCAAAAAAATCTCTTTTGAATTCTTCTGATAAAATCTTTGACCCACCCTCACCTACAATGGTTGTATAAAATGATAAAATTTCTTTTTGTCTAGATTCTGAATCTTCTTTTTCTTGTTCTTTAAGTTCAGTCAGTTTGTAAATTAAATCTCTAGTAGAAATCTCTGAAGGCTTAACTTTTTTTTCGAGGTGATGAGTTTTTATTTTTTTTAATAAACCCAGAAATGGCAATGGCTGAAGTCCTGTGGATACCGTTAGATCTTTTGAAGTTATTTTATTTCTTAAATCTTCATCTAAATTAGATTTTAAAGTCTGCGCTACTTCAGATGTTTTAGCTTGATCGCCATTAACATTTATCGTAACTTCGCCAAATGGCATTTCTGGTTTTGCTGCAATCAAAACAACAGTTACTTTTTCGCCAAAAATTTCATCTAAACCTTCTTGAATTCCCCTTTCTACTTTATCTTTATCTAAAACCATCTTTTTTCTTGAAGCTGATGGAGCTAGAAATTCTATGGATGTTACCCCTGAAATGCCAAGCATAGAAACATCTACACTTGTTATCGACAATATTTCTTTTAGATTTTGCCATATACCATCTACTCCACAATTTTTAGCTATTTCTTTATAAATCTTTAAAGCTCTTCTTATCTTTAATCTATCAAAGGGATTAAAGCCTATTTCCTTTGTCACGCCCTGCCTTTGTTCTC
>CALBSF010000192.1 GCA_937927795.1 uncultured Rickettsiales bacterium | reverse complement strand
CTATGGAGGGTTATGGTCAACCTTCTAATTAGCTTTATTTTACTTTTTATATTTAGCCTCAATTCTTATGCAAAGAAGCCCGATTACTGTCGTGATTATGGGCTTGGCTGGCATTTTTACTGCCAAGATGAAAAAAAAGAAGAAACTCAAGAATCAAAATCAGTCAAAGATATTCCTGAAAACCAAGAAGATTATGCAGAAAAATTAGCGCAAATTAAAAAAGCTTTAGAAGATAAAAAAGCTAAGGCAGTAGTTTATCCAACAGAGGACAACATCAAAGACTACATGTCTTATCAACAAGTTGTCCTTGATAAATCTGGCACTTTTGCCGATCAGTGGCGCAGAGTTCTTTGGAAAACACCGAGCTTGGATTATACTCTAAAAAGACCAGTTTCTAAGGCTGGAAAAGAGTCATGGATTGATGATAGAAACCGCAGTGTAACTGATACAATAAAACACATTAATGATCGCTATGGGCTTTTCTTTTTGTTTAGCTCTACTTGCCCACATTGTCATCGCTATTCACCGATTCTAAAAAATTTCCAAGAAAAATATGGAATTACAGTCATGCCGGTTTCAATGGATGGCGGTGGGTTGCCGGAGTGGGAAAAATTTACGACCAATACTGGTCAGATTGCAAAGATGGGTATCAATGTTGAGGCTGTTCCTGCCACAATTCTATTTGATAAAGAAACAAGACAGGTAGTGCCAATTGGGTTTGGAGTTTTATCACACTCTGAACTTGAAGAGCGAATTTATGCCACTACAAAATTGGAGGTAGGTGATGATTTCTAGAAAAATAAAATTGTCAGTTATAATAGTTTTAACAGTTATAACTGTTTTATATGGTAATTTTGTTTACGCAAAATCCGTTGGTGATTCGATGGGTGATTTTTGGAATGATATAGGAGGTAGTTATTCAAACAACACTGAGGCAGGAGCCTATCAGCTTCAAGGGGCTGGATATTATACTGGAGGAAATTTTGTTGCGCGTACAAAAGTTGTTAGTGTTAATCCAATAACAATAACTCCCCCAGGAATCAGAGCGGGATGTGGTGGAATTGATGTTTATACTGGCGCATTTTCTCATATTAATACCGATCAATTTGTTGCTCTTCTAAAAGCCATTCCTAGCAATGCTATGGGCTTTGCTTTTCAATTGGCACTTGAAACGATGTCGCCTTCAATTAAAGGAACAATGGATCAGCTTCAATCCATTATTGATAGAATTAATACCGCAAATCTTAACTCTTGCGATCTAGCCCAAGGATTAGTTGGGGGAGGATTAGCCCTAGCAGGAAAAACTGAGGCTTATTGTAAAACAACTGCAAATTCAAAAGGTTGGGCAACTGACTATGCAAGAGCTTCTGCCGAATGTAAAACAGGAGGTAAATCTGCTCAGCATATAAAATCAGCTAATGATGTTCACGGCGATCAAAGGCCAGTTGATATAAATATTGCATGGGAAGTATTAAAAAAATCTCCAATTCTTTCTGATAGTAATGACGAGCTGGCGCAGTTTGTTCAAGCTCTTACAGGAACTATAATTATTAAAACTCCACAAAGTGAAGAGGCTGGGCCACAGACTTCTTATAAACCGAATATTGTGGTAAAGAATGAAACCATTAAAGCAATTTTAGAAGGCGGAGCAATCACTGTTTTAGGCTGCGATGAAAAAGATAAGTGTCTAAATCCTACCGAAAAAACAATTACAATTCCGGCAGATCGAGGTTTTAAGAAAAGAATTTCTACAGTGATGAGTGAGATGACTTCTCGCATTGCAACCGGTGAGAAATTTGAAGCAAAACATATTGATCTTGTTTCAAAAACTTCCGTGCCAATTCACAAAGCAATGATTGTGCGCCAAGCCTATTTTGGTTCTTCTTCTGCTGCTAGCGGGATTAATCCAGAATACTACAGTTCATTGGTTGCAATAGACATGCTCTATAACTACCTCGATGAAATTTTAAAGTCAGTCCAAGAGCAAGCAAAGCAAGTTAAAAATTTTGATCAAGATAATATTGATAGATTTCAAAAGGGTGTTGAAGCGGCGCGCAAAGAGTTGGCCGAATATCGCATCGATAGCAAAGATTCCTTTGAGCAAGGTTTAAAAATTGTTCAGGAAACGCAAAAGATTCAATCAATGCTTGCTGCTCGTATGGGCAATAAGATGAAGCAGAATCTTTTGTGGGCTTCAAAATTTTAACTTAAAAAACAGGAGAAAATATGTCGGACATAAATCAGGTAAGAAGCGAAATAAAATCTTATTTTTCTAAAACTCGTAGGAATAAAGCAGAATGGTTCAGATTTGCCGTCATTGCTTTATTTGCATATTTACTAACTATAATTTTTACCAGCTCTTTCGATTCTTCTTTGGGATATGATGTCAGAAGTGAATTTAGTGGCTACTTGATTATTCTTAGCTTTTTTGGCTTTTTGTTTATTGATTATAGGCACAGTTCTCATGGGTTGAAGCTGCTCTCATTTTGTCATGTGATAGTGTGTCTGGCAAATTTTCTGATTATTAAATCAATTATAGTGCCATTCCTGCTGAAATTATTTATCTGCTACGCAGCCATATTCTTACTTTTAGTAGTTTTAAGAGAAATAAAAAATCGCGCTTAAACTATGTATGAGTTTATCACAATAGGGGGTGGAGAATACTTCGTAGATATATTCAATGGTCTTGCGATGCTTATAAAAAGCGGAGACTATATGAGTGTTGTTACTATTGCTGCGTCTTTGGCTTTTATGATTGCTGTGTTGAATGCAGCATTAGCTGGCTCTCTTTATGACTCAAGTAGATGGTTTGTAACAACATTCATTATAACTCAAACTCTTCTTTATCCAAAAGCGACTGTCCAAGTAACTGACAAAACCAATCCCGCTCTAATGGGAGCAACAATTGACAATGTTCCTTTTGTGATAGCTTATGCTGCATCAACAACCAGTCAAATTAGCTATGCTTTAACAAAGCAATTTGAGTCAGTTTATTCTTTACCAAATGATCTGCAATATACAGAAAATGGCATGATTTTCGGAGTGAATTTGTGGCAAGCGATGCAACAAACAAGAATCACCAATTCTAACTTAGCTGCAAGTATTGATAGCTTCTCGCAGAACTGTATATTTTTTGATTTAGAATATGGCATATACTCCTTTGATGATCTTAAAAATTCTGATGATATTTGGGGTTTTGTTAAAGAGCAGCAGGTTGAAAACAGGTTTTTTACTTACATTAATCAAGCGGGGGTAACTAGTTATCCAACATGCAAAGCTGGAGCAGCAAGTCTTGATGCAGACTGGCAAAAGCAATATCAGGATCCAAATTTATTAAAAAATTTAGGCTTTTCGTCTTCAAAACCAAATTTAACAAAATCAATTTTATCCTCAGCAACCCCACTTCTAACTGATTATTTTTTCGATGTTAGTAAAACATCAGAGCAAATACTACAGCAGTCAATGATGGTGAATGCCATAAATTCTGCGGTAGAAAATTATGAAGCAGAGAATCAGATTCAATCTTACCAAAATGCCAGGGCTGCATTGCAAACAAAATCCACTTTTCAAACTATGGGAACGCAAGCTGGCATGTGGCTTCCACTGTTAAAGATTGTAATTGAAGTTGTTTTTATAGGCGCTTTTCCACTTGTTATTTTGATATCATTCATTCCTGGTATGACTGGAATGGTACTCAGAAGTTATTTTACAACTTTTTTCTGGCTTGCTGCCTGGGGACCATTTTATGCGATTTTTCATCGTATTCTGATGGGAGCTGGCTCTGTTTATACTATAGGCATCGGAGATGGATTAGGTGTTACTTTAGCAAATCACTCAGCCTTAGAACAAACTATGAGTAATATTGCGGCTGCAGCTGGATATATGACAGCGTCTATACCAATGATTGCTCTTCTTATTGCTAGAGGAGGTGCAGCTGCTATGTCATCAGCAGCTACTTCACTTATGTCGGGTATTCAAGGAGCATCTTCTATTGCTGCTCAAGAGGGAACAACAGGTAATTTAAGTTTCGGCAATGTTAGTATGGGTCAGCGTCATGCTTATTCAGGAGTTTCAATTATGAATGATGCCGGTCAGGTAATTCATCGCAATGATAATGGGTCTAGCTCAATTGATAATAGTAATGCGGAATCAAGGTTAGGAGTTGATGTTAGGGGTTCCGAAAGAATGGAAAGTGCACTTTCAAGTCAAATCAGCAATGAGCAATCATTGGCTAGAACGCAGTCAATTCAAGCTGCCCAGACTAAAGCGCATGGCTTTGAGATGATGATAAATAATCATCGTTCAATTGAGAGTTCAAGCGGATTTGAGCAAAATTTCAGTTCAGAAGAGAAATCTGCATTTAGCAGAATTAACAATGCAGTTAATGATTTTGCTCAGGAACATGGTATAACGAGAGAGAAATCCGCAGAAATTCTTGCTGGAATTGGCATAGGAGCAAATCTCGGCATGAATGGTTCTGCAGGAAAAATTGGTTCGGTTGGTGGAAGTACATCACTTAGTGGTAATGCTCAATTTTCTGGAAGAAGTGCTGACCAAGATCATTATAGAGCTGCGGTGAGTTATAGTAATCAACATAATTTATCAAAAGATTTTGCTACTGTGGAATCTGCAATTCAGTCTAGCCGTTTTAATTTTAGTGATTCTAGAGGCGAATCAATTAATGAAACCTTCAATAATGCTTCTTCTCTCAGTAGAGAATCAGGGCAGCATTTTGAGAATGCAAAAAGATATAGTGAGCAACAGCAAGAGATCAGAACTAAATCTGCTGAAGTTGATAGAAATTATAATCAAGAGCTATGGGGAAGTTTGGTTAATAAATATGGTGAGTATGAAGCAGCGAAAATTACTAATCCAAACAATCAGGATAAATCTATTCTTAATCAGGAAATAAACGAGTTTATCGGAAATAAAATTGAAAAAATAGATCATGTCCAGAAGCCAAATCTTGCTGCTGATTATAGAAATGAAGAAACCTCTTTTAGAAATAATCATAATCTAGGCCTAGAGAGTAATCCCTACAGCTTTTCAGGAGATACAAAACAAATAGATAATTCGCATCTACAAGAAACAACTTCTGAGAAATTTTCTAGTATAAAGCAGAAAATTGATAGTGCCCAAAGTGATAATATTGAAATGGGAAATAGCGTCATCAACAAGGTTAAGAAGGAGGAAGATGAGGGATTATTTTAATTTAACCGGTGTCTTGATCTGTAGAATGGATTCGTTGGATCCATTGGATTTTGTGAATAGTTATGTGCCCAATTATTTCCGCAACGATTATGGCATAAATTCCATTTTGTATAGCCAGAAGTTGCCAGAAAATACATTCCAGAAATATGAGAAATAACAGCCAGGGAGAGCAAAATGCCATTCATTGAAGTTATAAGCATTATAACAATCAACAACGCAAATAAACCAAGGCAAGCGATTCCCGCCTTTAGTTTAAGCTTAGAAGCTTTTTCTTTCGGTGTGTTAGTTTTTTGCTCTTTCATAAGAGATAATTTTTCCTGTAATTTTGTAAAAATCAATGAAAAACCTAGTTAGAGGCGGACAAACCAGTATTCATTCTCTCAGAATGACATCTCAGTTATTTTCTACAGTAATGAAAATAGCTTTGGCAGTCATTGTCATGGGAGATTTATATTATGTTGCTGCCTTATATGATCTGTATTCATTTAAAGAAGTTTTTATCTTTTTTATCGCCGAAGCCTTTGTTTTTATTGGTGCAGGAAATTTCAATATGCATTTTATTGGAAGACATGGCTATATCCATAATATCAAGGCTTTTGAAGTAGTAAGTAATCCACAACTTATTTCATTAAAAAATGATATTGTTTCTTCTTTTTTGAATGGATTTTTGGTTGGAGCATTAATTGCATCAATAGCAGTTGTTGTGATGTTGTCGGCCTTTAATTTAAAAGGTAAAAAACTTGCTGCAGAAAAATTTGTTCGCGGTGGGAAAATTGTTTCCAGAAGAAAACTGGTAAAAATTATTTCCAAATTTAATTTTAAAGAAGCCATAAAAAGCGGTAATCCAGGCGCTATTTTAAGTGTGCCTTATTCGTTGGCCAAGATTCCTTTTCCTCGCAATGCTGAATTTCTTCATACTGTAATTCTAGGTTCAACAGGAACAGGTAAAACTAACGCAATTTTAGAGCTTTTAGATCAGATAAGGGCTAGTGGAGATAGAGCTATCATTTATGATAAGATGGGAACATATACAGCAACTTATTATGATGATGCAAAAGATGTTATTTTAAATCCGCTAGATGCCAGGTCAAAATCATGGTCTTTCTTTAAAGAGATCAGAATAGATAGCGATTATGATTATATCGCCTCAGCTTTTATTCCGGAAAAGAAAGATAGTTCGGGTCCATTTTGGACAGATTCTGCAAGAAGAGTATTTGCAGTTTTTGCTAAAAAACTAAAGGAAGAGAAGGGTGGCGATGTTGGAAATCAAGAATTTGTAGATTCGCTGCTAAAAACTAATTACAAGATGTTAGCGCAGTTCTTATCAGGAACAGAAGCTTCTTCCTTAATTAGTGCTGAATCAGAAAAAACTTCACTAAGTATTTTGGCAATCCTGGCAGCCTATATTTCATCAATGAAATATCTGCATGATGATAAAGAAAATTTTTCGATAAGAAAATGGGTAGAGCAAAAAGATGATAATGGTTTTCTATTTATTTCTTCACGAAGTGATCAACATGAAAGCTTGCAACCACTGATCTCAACATGGATTGATATTGCTGTAAAAGCACTTTTAAGTGTAGAGCAAAATAGTTATGCAAATAATAATCCAAGAAGAATTTGGATAATTTTAGATGAAATTGGCTCGCTTCAACAACTTCCATCACTGCTAGATGGGCTTGCTCAAAGCAGACAATTCGGTGGTGCTTTTATTTTATCTCTTCACTCAATCTCACAATTAAAATCAATCTATGGTAAAGATAAAACTGATACCATTACTTCGCTATGTCGTAATAAATTATTTTTCGCTGGTGCTGATGATGAAACCTCTGATTACTGCTCGCAGAATCTTGGTTATCAAGAAATTGAAGAAGTCAAAGAAGGTATATCTTATGGCGCAAATGAGATTCGTGATGGAGTTAGTTTAAACACACAAAAAAGCCTAAAGAGATTAGTTATTTCGTCAGAAATAATGTATATGAAAGCCTTACAGGCTTATATAAAATTCGCCGGAGAATTTCCAATTTCTAAAGTTTTATTCAAGGTAAAGGAGAGAGAAAAAATTGCTCAAAGATTTATCGAAAAAGTAAATGAGATAGAAACTGAAAACATCGTAAATATCAAAATTGATGATGTTGTTAACTCAAGCGTCAAAGAAGCTGAAAGCCCCAAAGAGCAAGAACAATTACCTCTGCTTGATTATATCGCCAAGCAAGAAGCGGATATAAAAAAATCTAATCCTGAAGAAAAAAACGAGTTCGAAGAAGAACAAGACGAGGATGATAATTCAGAAAGTGATGCAGATGACGAAGAAAACCAGGACGAAACTAATCCAGCCAACGCAAAACCCGACAGGCATTCAGCTTTATTTCTTTAACCTAATTTATAATTTTATATGACAAAAGCAAAAAAGAAACCATTCCCGATAAGACTTAGCGATGACGAAATAGCCTTCTTGAAAGAAAGAGCTTCCGCCAGTAATGATTCAATTTCCGGCTATATAAGGAAATTAATTCTCACCGATACTCCAATCAAAACAAATACATTTGAAGCAAAAGCATTAAAGGCGTTGAGTTTATGTGCAGGGTTCGCACAGGTTTTTGTTGGTTCTAAATTTTCAGAGGAAGAATTTAAGAAATTTGAGGAAACAACAAAAAGAATTATGGCCACCAATGGTGTAGAATGAATATGTTATCAGTTACAAAAGTTAAAAACAGTGCCAAAACAACTGAGTATTTTGCTAAAGATGATTACTATGCTTCAAACGATCCTAATCATCAAAAATTTAGTAATTGGTATGGCAAAGGTGCAGAAGAGTTGGAGCTAGATGGAAATGTTAAAGCAGAAGTTTTTAAAGCAATACTTGATGGCAAACTTCCAAGCGGTCAGCAAATCGGCGTGGCTAAAGGTATGGATATTATTCACGATCCAGGAAGAGATCTAACATTTTCTGCGCCAAAATCTGTTTCAATAATGGCTTTGGTTTATGATGATAAAAGATTGATAGAAGCCCACAACCAAGCTGTTAAGAATACTCTTGATGAAATTGAAAAAGATTATTTAAAAACCAGAGTAAGAAAGGGTGATGAAATTAATCTTAAAAGCACCGGTAAAATGGTTGCTGCTATGTTTAGACATGAATTATCGCGCGACCTTGATCCTCAGCTTCATACTCATACAATTGTTGCAAATTTAACTACTGATGAAAAAGGAAAATGGCGTTCTGCTTATTTTGATGAAATTTATGATAATAAAAAATTCTTAGGATTAATTTATAGATCAGAGCTTGCCAGACTAGTCAAGGAGCTTGGTTATGAGATTGAGCATAAAGGGAAAGAATGTTTTTTTGAATTAAAAAATGTTCCGCAAGAATTAAATAATTTTTTTAGTAATAGATCAAAAAAGATCCGCTCACTTGCTGACGAAAATACAACGCAGAAAGAGCTAGAAAGAATTACCCTAAAAAGCCGCGAGAATAAAAGTGTCAAAGAATATGAGCATAATCTTGGTCAAACTTGGAGAGAAAAAGTTAAAGATTTTTTGCCTAAATTTGATGCAGAAAAAATAATTAAATCATCTTCAAAAGAGATCAAAACAATCCACAAGCCTGTTTTGGACATGCGGTCTGAGACAGCTATTACAGCTAAACAGGCTGTTGATTTTGCAGTTAAACATTTAAGTGAAAGAAAAACCGTCTTTACCAAAAATGAAATTATATCAACCGCACTTAATGACACTCTTTCCAATACAAATTTAAGTCATATCACAAAAGCTGTTAATGCTCTTGTTGCCAAAGATAAATTATTGCCGGTTAAAAAAGACGGTCTGGAAAAAAACACCTATACAACCGCCGATCTTTTAGCAAAAGAAAATGCAATTATAAAAATGATGATTGCCGGCAGAAATAAGCATAATTCAATTACTACGAATCTTGATAAATATTCTGATGTTTTATCAAAATTAAATGATGGCCAAAAAAGATCCGCAGAGCTTATTTTAAGCAATCAAGATATGATTACCGGTATTCAGGGTTTTGCTGGAGTAGGTAAAACATTCATGCTAAATACAGTTAATCAAATTGCTAAATCCGAAGGTTATCAACTATTAGGTCTTTCTCCTACAGGTGTGGCTACAAGGAATCTAAATATTGCTGCTGATATTGAATCTATGACCTTGCAAAGATTTTTGATGCAATATGATGGAGTGGCAATGGGCAGGGGAACAGAGAAGGGCAGGGTTGAAATGCGCGAAGAATTTAAGGATAAGGTAATTGTAGTTGATGAAGCGAGTATGATTTCAACTGTGCAAATGAAAAATCTGCTAACAATTGCCTCTGAATTAAAATTTAAATTAGTTTTGGTTGGTGATAGAAGGCAGTTAGATTCTGTTGAAGCCGGAGTTCCTTTTTACGAAATGCAAAGAAATGGAATGCCCTTTGCTGATATGAGAGAAATTATAAGGCAAAAAAATCCCCAGCTTAAATCTGCTGTTTATTCAACAATTAAAAGGGATATTGAGAAAGCTTTTAAAGAGATAGAATATGATGTTCACGAAACAAAAGATGTTGCCAATTTAGCTGTAAAGAAATTCATGGAACTGCCGCAAGCCTCGCGAAATAATTCTATAATTCTTACTCCTGCGAATGAAACCAGAGAAGAAGTAAATAGCGAAATCAGCAGATTAATTTACGAGGAAAGAAAACAACAGACACAAAATAAAGAACATGTTTCGGAAATATATCAGAATAAAAATCTTTCAGAAGCAGAGAAAACAAGGGCTTACAGGTTTAGGGAAGGTGATGTAATTTTATTTTCCAAAGACAGAAATTTTATTGGAGTCAAAAGAAATACTTATTGCCAAGTAACTAAAATTGATGCCAAAGAAAATCTTGTTACTATCAAAACAGGTCTTTTTACAACCCAAACTTTTAATCCAATAAAGCTCAAGGGCAAAGCAGCTAAAAACTATTTTGAGGTTTTCTCAAGAAATGAAAGAATATTTCGCGAAGGTGATAGAGTCGCCTTCAATCGCAGCATTCCAGAGTTAAAAATAATTAATTCTGATGGAGCAATCTTATCAAAAATTGATCGACTAAATTTTTATTTTAAACTCGATAATAATGGCAAAGAAATAAAGATAAAAAAGAGTTCTCCTGAAATTAAACATCTAGATTATTCATACGCTGTCACTGCCCATAAGGCTCAAGGTTTAACATGTCAAAATGTTATAGCAGTTTGCGAAAGCACAAGAGATAAATTAACCTCGCAAAAAAACTTCTATGTTGAAATTTCTAGAGCTGAAGAAAGAGCAATTGTTATTACTGATGATAAAGAAAAAGTAATAGAAAAATTAAAAGAAAATACTGGCGTAGAAATAAGTGCCAGAGAACATCAAGATATTGCTCATCTTGGTATCAACATGATTAAGCCTGCTTCCAAGCCACAAGTTGAAAATTCACGCGTGGAAAAACAACATTTGGAGAAGAAACAATTTATTGTCAATTATAGCCAGCCTGAAATCAGAGATTATTTTATAGAGGCAATAAAATCTGCAATAAAAATTGATGCACCAAATGCGGTAGAAGCGGTTGAAAAATCTTTAGAAAACAAAAGTGAAAAAATTCGCTTTGGCCAGAAAAAGGAATATGAAATTTGTTGGTATGGCGAGGCCGGATATATCAAGAATTACAAGACCGGAGAATATTTTGATTGGGGTTTAAACAGCATTAAAGATAAGAAAAAAATATCTATAATTTCCAAAGAAGATTTGGTCAAAAAACAAGAGCTTGATAATAAGGCGCGCAAAGAGCAGGAAGAAAAGAGAATTTCAGAGGAAAAACAAGTTGCTGACAATGCTAAAAAATATTTTGAAGGTTTCTTTAAATCCGGTCTTCTTAATACAACAAATAATAAATATTTGCAGAAAAAAGGCATCAATCAGAAAGTCATTAACGGAGTTAAATTCACCAAAGATGATAAACTTGTTGTGCCACTATATGATGTCAAAGGAAAGCTACACTCCCTTCAGTTTATAGATAACGAAGGTAATAAAACTTTTTTGAAAGGCGGTAAAAAACAAGGCAATTTCTTTATGATTGATGCAGAAAAAATTAAAGATTCAAAAGAAATTTATCTAGCTGAAGGTTTTGCTACGGCAGTTTCTATAAATCTTGCCACAAATAAGCCAGTAGCGGTTACATTTGATGCCGGTAATATTGAACATGTGCTAAAAAATTTAAAAGAAGCTCATCCAAATAAAGAATTTACAATTGCTGCTGACAATGATTTATGGAAAGAGCATAATGTTGGAAAGGAGAGGGCGGAATTAGCGGCGCAGAAATATGGTGCTAAGGTTATATTACCTAATTTTACTTTGGCTCACAAAGATGAAATGCCGACTGATTTTAATGATCTTCATAAATTGTCAGGAATTCATGAGGTGCAAAAACAGCTAGATCAACATCATGTAAATCAAGTGCAAATTCATATATAGAATTATATTTTTTCCATAACAAAATTTTTAAGTTCTACTCCACGAATATTAACTAGCTGTTCTTTTGCAACTATAAAGCCCATTTTTTCAAAAAACGGTTTTGCAGTTATGCTAACCTCAGAAAAAATTCTGGAAACATTTTTTATTTTAGCCTGTTTTATAATTTCTCCAATTAAGGCTGAGCCAACTCCATTACCTTGACACTCATGGTGAACATAAAAACAATCAATATGGCCATTATTTTCAAATTCTGCAAAACCAACAATTATATCATTACAGCGCGCAACGATAGGCGGTAATTTTTTCCACTTTTTCTGCCAACCTTCTAATTCAAGACAGGATTTCGGCGCCCAAGCCTCGATTTGCTCTTTGGAATAATCTTTGCTATTTATATGGTGAATTGTGTTGTAATAAATATTAGCTAAAGCTTGTGAGTCACTTTCTTTGTAGAGTTTGATTGTGATTTGATTTTTCATAATGCTAGAGAACGAGGGTTGAGTTTTAAATATTCTAGTTTCACACCTCATGTGCCCCTGACGCTGATTTACTCCTTTCTTCCTTTTGTTTTCGCATTTTTTCAACCCATAAATCTGGTTTACTAGCCAAGTCCAATCCTTCCATTTTTCTTTCTCTATATGATGCTCTTTGTTCCTGATATAATTTACTCATTTCTTCAGCCGGATATCTAACCGATTTTGTATCATCACCTCTAAAAGCATCAGAAAATTCTTTAAATTTTATTGCTAATGGCTTGTAGCGATCTGATGTTTCTTTTACTTCTGGTAAAATCGGTAATTCCACCTTTGTTGCTTTATCTTTAGGATGACGACACAAGCTTGCAAGGGCTTGAGATCTATCATAACCATGATTTTCTTCTAAAAATTTTGTCTCTTCTGCGCTTAATTCAAAATCTTTAGAAAGTGCCATGCCAAAATCAGCAAAATAAACTTGCCCTTCATCATCAACCAAAATATTGCCTCCATGAGCATCAAAATGCATCATTCCTTGACTCTCCATAAAAGCAGTTGCTCTAATTATTCCTTCTTCAACTTTTACCATATCGGGTCTTCTTGTTTCTCCTGCTTTAGGATGAATATAAGAATCTAATGTTTGTGGAATGCTCTCCATAAAAACCACAACAGATTTTGTAGCGCCGTATAGCGCATCCATACGATCCTCTATTTTTTTAGAACCATTCCAATATTTTCTAAATTCTGCGCGCTGCTCTTCTGATGGTAAATCTTTGACAGGAGTTGGATCTCTATCTAGCATCTTATAACCATAAGTTATAGGAAAATGAGGACATTGACCACTCAAAACCCAATTGGTTGTCATTTGATGTGCTGCTAATTCCCGACCAGCACCAAAACCAGCAGAATTAAAGGCATATTGATAACAAGACGGTAAATTAAAAATATTTGCTGTTGAAAAACTGCCATCTGGTTTTCGATTGGCAAATTCAAGATCGGAAATTGCAATTTGTTTGGCAAATACTTGAATTCCATCTATTTCAAGCGCATAAGCGCCCATGCTAGATCCAATAGGCTTTCCTGATGCTAGAAGTTTTGTAACTTCTTCGTCAGGCAGATCGCGCAATCTTACTGATAATTTATCGTAATTTGCTGTGCGATCTTCGTGTTTTGGCATATTTATTTCGTGTTATTAGATTATTCTCTTCCAATAAGGGGTAGTACTAATGGATTTAAATTTTATGTAAATTTTAATAATCATCATCAAGAAATACTCTGAACATACCAATTTGAAGCTATTACCAACTTTTCTTCTCTTAAAAAATTATTTTTCGCTTCATCGTGATGGCCACTTACAACAAGGATTTGTGTAGCGTTCTTATTTTTGGCAATTTTTTTAATTTCATTTATTAATTCAGCGCCAACTCTTGACCACAAAGATTCTTCTGCAACACAAAAATCATCAATCATTAGAGTTAATCCAGCATCATAAACTTCTGGCGGAGTAATTAATTTTCCAATTATAAAGCCTTTTTTATTTTCATCAGCTAAGGCAATTATATCTTTTTGTTTCAGCAATTCTTCAAACCATTTAACTTGAATTTCATCAGAATCTTTGGCCATTTTCCAAAATTGTTTTTGATGTTTTTCGTAAACAGCTCTTTTTGCATGGCTCAAATTAACCATCCAATATATGTCTGATTTTGTGCAACTTCTAATCATATAGTTGTTAAAATATTTTCTAAAATCTTAAGCCAATATAAATAATAATCCGATTTCTCATCACAATTTACAATTTCAAAACATGCCTTCCATAAAGCCCAACCTCTCGCTCTCTGCCAAGTATTGGGTAAAATTGCACATTTAGGGGAAAATTCCCATAGGATTTTAACTAAGCCACTGATCCTAGAGGCTGGAAGCCACTTTTTCATTTCCAGAAATTTAAATTAAGGTGTTTTACTTTTCGAATTTTATCTTTAGGTCTAATTATTCCATGTCTCTAAAATGACGATAAATCTAATTTAACGGACATGATATAATAGACATAGAATAATTTTAATTGTCTTACTGTGGTGAAATTAGATTTTACCAAAATTGTCAAATAACGCATGGAATTACTATGCAAAATCAGTTAAATCTAAATAGAAGTGTCAGTTTATATATTGAAATTACTGATTAAAAATTCAGCTTATAAGCTGAATTTCATCAATAATTTTTTTCCACTCTTTAACTTTAGTAAAATCTTTATTATCAAGACCACTAACTAACTCAATTGCCGCCTTCCATAAAGCCCAGCCGCGAGCTCGATTCCAAGTATTATCGTCTAAATCGAGATTTTGGTGAAAAATTTTACGGCTTTCATTTTTAAATAAAGTCCAGGCAATTGTCAAATCACAAGCTGGATCACCAACCGCAATTCCACTAAAATCAATAATTCCAACTAATTTCTGATTTTTAATTATGATATTTCCGGCCGCTAAATCGCCGTGAATCCAAATTGGATTTTTATTCCAACTCGATTCTAAAGCTTTGTTTAACAAGCTTGTGGCAGATTTAACATCAATAAAATCTTTCAGATTGCTTATTGCCAATCTTGCTTCTTCTTCGTAAATTTTTAAATTTCCGCCACGAAAAAAATTATGTCTACCAGGTGCAGGCGCATCATCAATATTAATAGCTTGTAATTCCTTTAAAAAATTTGCCAAATCAAAAGCAATTTTTTCCAAAGCTAAATCATCAATTTCTAATTCATTAGCACTATTTCCATCAATAAATTCATAAATTGAAAAGTGCCATGGATATATATTGCAAGGCTTTCCAATAGCAATGGGTCTTGGAATTTTTAAAGAAATATATTTAGCTAAAAATGGCAACCATTTTTGTTCTTTTAAAACTTTTGCGGCATAAATTTCAGAACTTGGTAAGCGTATTAACATATCATCACCAAGTCGAAAGGTACGATTATCATGTCCTTGAATTTCAACTGGCTTTATTGATAGACCAAAATATTGAGGAAATTGTTGAACTAAAAGTTTTTTTACTAAAATTTCATAATTTATCATGTCGATATTTTTTTAAGAAAACAAAGCATAACAACCGAAAGAACACAGTACAAATCCTGATAAAATCTTTATTTTTTTCATCTGTCCATTTTGTATTCAATTGATAGAGAGAGGTTTCAGATGAAAAAGCTACTGAAAAAAAACTGACAAACAACAAAACAATAAGCCACATATTTTTATAAATCATACGCACACCTAAATCCTAAATTCGTTAAAGTATAATCTCCCTTTAAAGAGCTTCTTAAGGAATATCTTATAAAACCCGCGTAATCATCTTTATTTCTTGAACCTATCGAAGATGCCCCACAATAGAATCCTCTTTGCTTATCCCCATCATCCCGGTTATCA
>CALBSF010000191.1 GCA_937927795.1 uncultured Rickettsiales bacterium | reverse complement strand
ATGATATCACACTACCCTACAAAGTTAGCCAAAACTATGACTAAAATCATAAAAAATAAATAATTACGTATGCACATTTCGCCCATACCATCGATTAAACTAGCGATGAGTCAAATTGAGGCTCATAACGCGATAATAGGTGGAGAAAAAAGATCGTTGATCGGTCAAGCTTTTCATCGTAATTGTAGAGTTACAGTAAGAGAGATAGACTTACTACATCAATTAAACAACGAAGGTTACGCAGTAATAATTACTTGGCTTACTGATCAAATTTTAAAAACAAGCACTCCTCTTAACGATAAAGAGATTGAGAAAATTTTTGGAAGAATTGAATCTGGATTTATTAAATCAGAACGACTTGATAATGTTGAATCAGCATTATCTCTTTTCTTTGAAACTAGAAACCAAGCTCACGAAACAACTTTATTGGGATTAAGGAGAGATCACCGCCCTGCCCCAAAACTCAGAACAACTGGTGAACATCCTGAAGGAGAAGAAGAAAAAAGAATCCCCTCACATCTTGCAGAGGAAGCAGCGAAAAGATCAGAAGCTCTTGAAAGGCAAGAGTGGCAAGCTATGCTTCGCTTAAGAGATCTAATGACAAGCATTGAGCATCATGAAGCTAGTTTAAAGAGATTTCGTAAAGAAGAATCGCAACGCGTTCAACGTTTGCGAGAATTAGATGTTGAGCTTAAAAGAAGAGAAAGTCTTTTGTCAACCCCCCAAAAAAGACCCGAATCAGTAACTTTACCAGAAGAAGGATCGTCGTTCAGGGGTGCGGCCACTTTATCAACAACTTCATCCTCGGAAGATCGACTACTATCAAAAAGTGTAGAGGCAAAAAGAAGAGAGTTATCAGAACTTTCCAAAGCAATAGAGCAAGCTAATTTAGAGCTTCAAAGAAAATTACAAGCGTTATCAGCAACCCCTGGCACAAAAACACCTTCATTAGATCCCGACGAATCAAGATACAAATTAGCGAGAACAAGCACTGAGTTATCTCAATTAGAAAGCAAAAAAGATAGGGCTAGAGCTGAATTAGAGGCAATCCAAAAACAAATTGCGGCACAAAAGCTGGCATTAGATCAAAAAGCTTCATCAATGGCTGATATAGAGGGAAGAAGGCTAAAGGAAGAAGCTGCATTGAGAGTAGTTATTGCTAGAAAGGATGAACTTGAAAGGAGAGCTGAAGCTTTAGAAAAAACGGCAAAGACTTTGCAAGCCAGCAATGGTGCTGCGTTAAGAAGATCAACTAAAGCTTCGGAGTCAAAATCTGAAGAATCAGAAATTGAAGCAAGAATAAATAGGGCGCTAAAAGAACAAGAAAGAAATCATAATCGCGCTATGGAAGAGCTAGCTTCGCAATATAAAGCATCCGCCGCGACAAGAAACCAAGAACTATTAGATAGAATCAGAAAATTAGAAAGAAGCACTAGTAATCTAACAGAACAAGGAAAAACTGACAGAGCTACTATAGCAAAACTAACATCAGAACATAAACAGACTATTGCCGCAATAACAGCAGAAAACCAAGAGTCTCATCAAGCAGATTTTGAAGCTGAAACTTCGAGACTTAAAGCTTCACATGGCGAATCATTAAAAAGAATGCAGGCACAAAATGATGCATTGAGATTGGAAATTAGATTATTACGAGTCAGTCAAAGAGGTTCCGATGATAAAATTGAAAGACTTAGAGCTTTGGATAGAAAAGAAGATCTTTTAAGAGCGGAGATAAGATCTTTAGTTTTAACTAATAAAGAACAAAGAGATCTTATTTCAGCTCAGCGACAAACTATCAGACGATTAACATTAGAAGTTGGAAGATCAAGAGAAACGCTTAATAGCCTTAGAGAATCACAAATAACCACGCCGCCCAAAACACTTAAAGATGCTTCTGAACAAACGCAAATCGCCCACCGCTACACCAAACAAAGACCCATAGGAACATTCAAAAAATTCTCCCCCTATCAAA
>CALBSF010000190.1 GCA_937927795.1 uncultured Rickettsiales bacterium | reverse complement strand
AATATCTTATAACATTTTTTAACAATTTTTATATTTTTTCTTCAATGAATTTCAGATAAAATGAAGCTAAATTTAAAATCCCTCTTATTATGTATTCTAGTTTTAACTTTTGCTATTAGCTCTGTGATTAGCAGATCATCAAGAAATCTTAGTAGAAGAGCTAATGCTGCACCAAATAAGGCTTCTGCTGTCGGTGCTAAAAGTGTTTGCTGCAAAATCGAGAAAAAAAATCAAGAAAAGAAAAAAGCGTAATGCAAAATCACGAAATTAATTTAGGCTTAAGAAGAATTTTCGCGTTATTAGAAAGACTAGATAATCCCCACTTAAAATTGCCACCAACCATTCATATTGCAGGAACCAACGGCAAAGGCTCAACTTTAAGTTTTCTTAAATTTATTTTTCAAGAATCAGGCTTAGAGGTTCACGCCTATACTTCGCCGCATTTAGTAAAATTTAATGAAAGAATAGTTTTGGCAAATAAAGAAATTTGCGATGATTTGTTAAAACAAACTTTAGAAAGATGTCAAAAAGCAGCAAATCAAAAACCAAAAATTACACCAACTTTCTTTGAAATTACTACTGCAGCAGCTTTCTTAGCTTTTTCAAAAATTAAAGCTGATATTTTATTGCTTGAAACTGGGCTTGGCGGAAGGCTTGATGCCACTAATGTTTTACCAAAAGTTTTATGCTCAATAATCACTCCAATTGATTTTGATCATCAAGAGTTTCTAGGAAAAACCTTAAAAAAAATCGCTTTTGAAAAAGCTGGAATAATGAAAAAAAATTGCCCAGTAGTTATTGGAAAGCAAAAAAAAGAAGTGCTTGAAGTGCTTGAAAATCAAGCTTATAGACTTGGTTGTAAAATCAGAATCTTAGGAAAAGATTTTTTTGTAAGAAAAAATCTTACAAAAAATATCGGATTAATTGGAACTCATCAAATAGATAATGCCACAGTTGCAATTGAGGCAATTAAATTGCAGAAAAAATTTAAAATCAAAAAAGAAAATATTATCAGCGCAGTTCAAAAAACTTCTTGGCCAGCAAGATTACAAAAAATTAGTGATGGAAAATTTGTAGAAAAATTGCCAAAAAACTTCGAGCTACATCTCGATGGAAGCCACAATTTACAAGGCGCAAAAACGATTTTGGAATTTTTAAAATCACAAAAAAATAAAAAAATATTTGTGATTTTTGGAATGTTAAAAAATAAAAATTATGAAGGATTTTTAAAATTAATTGCTAAAAAAATCGATCAATTAATTGCAATTGAAATTCCTGATGAAGTCAATTCTTGTAAAGCAAATGAGATTCAAAAAATTGCTAAAAATAATAAAATAAACGCAATTATAGCAAAAAATTTTGACGATGCTTTTGATAAGATAAAATGTGATGAAGATGCGCTAATACTAATCTGCGGCTCTCTTTATTTGGCTGGAGTTTTTTTGGAAGATAATTGATGTATCAAGTAAATTATTTATGGTTGATAGTAAATTTAGGTCCAACGAACTATAGTAAAGTAAGGGGCTCTTTTTACAGACACATCCCCAAACCAAAACTGTCATCTCGAGCGAAGCGAGAGATCTCTGGAGTTTATCCGCAAGAGATCTCTCGCTTCGCTCGAGATGACAGTGGAGAGGGATGGTGGCTTTTAT
>CALBSF010000189.1 GCA_937927795.1 uncultured Rickettsiales bacterium | reverse complement strand
GAAGGCCGATTATTAGGACGGCGATTGAGAGTTCGAAGAGGGAGAAGGCTTGTTTTGGCTTTTGATGAACTTGCATTTATAATTTATTTTAATAATTTTGCTGCGTTGTGGTATTATCATAATTTATATAACTACCGAGCGATTTTGAGTAAAAATCTTTTTGACAAGATTGCTTTGAACAATCAACCAATAAACGATTTACAATATTATTAAATAATAGCGCGGTAGTTGAAGTATTAACTAAATTACCATTTGTAATTGGCAGCAACACCGCTCTTACCTTTGCTTTAGCGGCTAAATCATAAATTATCCTTTCATCATCAAGATCAGAATAAATTATCATTTCCACTTTTTCTTCCTTTAGTATTTTCGCCAATTCTGCAATATTTTTCTTTTTACCATTTTCATCCACAATTGTGGTAACTATGTCTAAACCAAGCCATTTAGCAAGTTCGCACCATTTATCATCCACCATCACCACTTTTTTTCCTTTTAAAGGAGTCGCTTTTTTTTCTAAATTTTCAATTACTTTATCAAAATCTTTAATAAAATTTTGATAGTAATATCTATAAGCCGCAGCATTATCAACATCGATATTGCTTACAAAATTTAAAAAATTTTCAGCAACTTTTTTTACATTATAAGGATTGAGATGAAGCCTTGAGCCACTTCTTTCTTCTGACTTTTTACCGATTCCATCAAAGGCCATTAAAATCGCTTCTTTTGATTTTATTTTTGGATTAAAAGAATGTTTTAACAATGAAGGAAGCCACAAATCTTCTAGCCCGAGCCCAGAACAAAAAACCATATCAGCACTTCTTACTTTATCATTTAAAGCGCTAGTTTTTTCAACTTTTAAATATGGATTTTGTTTAGCGTTAAGCGCAGTTTCAATTTTAGCCTTATCTTTTACAATTTCGCGCGCAATAGCTGTTAATTCAGGCTCACAAGAAAAAATTTTGATTTTTGCAAAAGCCGAATTACAAATAAAAAATGGAATTAAAATCAGAATAATTTTTTTCATTTTACCTCAAAAGTTACTTTTATATCTTGATGTGAAGATTTATTTTTAGAACTAAATTTCCACTTTTTCAAACTCTTTAATAATAATTGATTTAATTTTGGATTAGCGCAAGGCTTTATTAGCTCAACATTATCAACACTTCCTTCTTGGTTAATATAAAATCTAGCAATTGCAAAACTATTAAAAGCTTCACTTCGAAGCTCATCTGGAATTGCCGGCAAAGGCTGATAAATTGGAACTGCAGCAAGAGTTGATTGATTTTTATTATTTTGATTTATCAAATCATGTTGTTTTTTTTGTGAATTATTTTTACCAGCCGCATCAATGATATCATGGCTTTCTTTAACATCGCCAGACATTTCAATTTCCAAAGAAACTGGAATTATATCGCTAGTTTTTAAGAAATTTTTGCCAAGAAAAAAAATTACTAAAAAACAAATAAAAAAAGCAATAGCAAAACTTTTGAAAGGATATTCCATTAATTTTTAGTAATAATTGAAAAATGCTTTGCCCCAGCTTGACTTGCGCTAGTCATGACTTTAGAGACCATACCGTGAGTTGCATTTTTATCAGCCATAATTATTACTTTGTCATTTTCATCATTTAAAAGTGGCTGTAATTTTTCTATTATTGAATCGATATTTACTTCTTCTTTATTTAAAAAAATCTCACCTTTTTGACTTATTGTTAAAGTAATTTCTTTTTCTATTTTAGATGCTTGACCGCTGCCCTGCTCTAGGTTTACTGGCAAACTATTAATTTGCTGCATAAAAAGAGATGCGAGCATAAAAGTTGCAAGCAAAAAAAACATCACATCGATCATTGGAATAATTTCTATGCGACCTTTTTTTGAAACTCTAGCGCGTTTAATTTTCATTTTTATCTAACTTGATGTGATCGATAATTCTAGTGCCAAGGCGCTCTAACTCATCTAAGGTTTGATCATTTTTTTTGCTAAAAAAATTAAAAGCAAAAAGAGCAATTATCGCAACTATCAAACCAAATGCAGTTGCAATCAAACTTTCAGCAACACCGCCCGTAACCCCAGCGGGATTTACCAAGCCTTGTGATCCAATAATTTTAAAAGAACGCATCATGCCAAAAATTGTTCCAAGCAGCCCAATCAGTGGCGCCACCGTAACAATAGTTTCTAAAACCCACAAACCCTTATTTAAATTTTTCTCAATAATTTTTGCCTCATCCAAAGCGCGAGATTCAAGCCACCAAGTTGGATTTTTTTTATTTTCTAAAATTATTGTAAAAAATTTACGATAAAAATTTTCTTTGTTTAAGCCAGATAATTCAAGCTCAAACTCGCTCCACTTAAAATTGTAAGTTTCAATTAAATTAAATAATTTTTTTGGCAAATTAACTAATTTTTTATAAAGCAAAATTTTATCAATTGTTAAAGCAGTTGCTACAATAAATAGAATCAGAAGCGCGTAAACCGAGCCTCCTCCAAGTTTTAGATTATTTATTATTTCCATAAATTTATTAATTACTTGATTATTTTATCACCCCCCCAGTCGTCATCTCGAACTTAAGTTGAGATGACGACTGGGGGTAGAAATTTCACCACACGCTTATTTTTAATTATCTTAAAAACTTTTACTTATTATTAAATATAAAGTTCGTCTTGGTCCGTATTGAGAGGCTTTTACGGCTATTCCTGAGCCGTCGCGCAGTTGATAAATATTGTCAAAAATATTTAACATTGCTAGACGAAAATTAGTTTTTTTGATTATTGGTAAATCAAAATCACGAGAAGCGCTAGCGTTAATTTGAATGTATGAAGGCATGGTGTTGTAACTTCCTTCTCCAGATCTAAGACCTGATCCATAAAAACCATCAATTCCATAATTTGTTTGATAAAATAAATAATTAGCTCCAAAAGAAGATGTATAAGATTGATCGTGATCTACATGTATAAAGCCTGATGATGCCGCATCGAGATCTTCTTGATGAACCATATATTGCGCAGAATTAATATTTCTGGCGCGAGCTTTTTGCGCTGCAAAATTAAAAAAAGCAGAGAAATTATTTTTCTGATAATCAGCTCCAAATTCAATACCGTAAGATTTGCCTTTTTCATAATTAAAAGGACTATAAATCATGGAATTGCCATATTGGTGCTCATCGAGTAAGTTTTTACTTTGCTTTAAATAAGTATCTAAACTTAAATTTAAATTAGAATTTACTTTATGAGAAATTCCAATGTCATAATAATTACTGCGCTGCGGCCTCACCTTATCGCTTAAAGAAGATTCGGATTGACCAGTGGTTCCAACATATTTAGAAACTGTAATATTTGATAAATTTGTTGTTCGCGCTGGAGAAAAATAACGCGCATATCCTCCGTGAATTTTGGTTGCAGCAGAAATATTATATGTTGCTCCAAGCCTTGGGCTAAGCTGATTTTCAGTAACATTTCCTGAAAATTGATCAAATCTTAAACCCAAATTTAGAGTTAATTTTTCTGTAGCCTTAAACTCATCTTGCAAATAAAATCCGTAGAGACGATTATTTTTTGTTGTTTTATCGTTGATATTTATAATCTCTTGAGTGGCCTGGTAATCATGCTCATGATGGTCATCTTCTTCATGATCTGCAAGTAAAAAAACACCGCTATTTTTATTATTTCTAGCTCGCTCATCACTAATAAAAAATCCAGATCTAAGCGTGTTTTTATCATTTAATTCATAACTAAAATCACCTTGCGCTCCATTAGTAAATGCAGATCTATAGGTATTAGAAGATATTCCGCTATAAATTAAATCTCCAAAATAATCAGATTTATATTCGTTTTTACTTTGATTAGAAAAAAGTGAAATTTGATAATCAACATCGCTATCACTTACTCCTTGAAGGGCTAAAATTGCATAACGATTAGATTCTTTTTGATTTGAATTTAAATTACTTGATGAAATAAAAATATTATCCAAATCATATTGCCGCGCCTGCCCTGATTTATTAGGAATTTCAAAGCGATTGGTTGAGTTAGCTAAAATCAAACTTAATCTTTTTTTTGCATCTAAAAGATAAGAAAAATAACCAAATAATTTATCTTGCTTAGTATCATTATGTAATGAATTTTTTGATGCAGTTGGCGACTCAATTCCGCGGCTATTTTGTAAATAACTAGCGTTTAAATAATAATTAAGACGGTCTTTAAAGCCGCTAATTTGTTGGTTGTAACCAAGCGATTGATTTCCTCCAAACAAAATTTCAGATCTGCCGCCATTTTCAAATTTTCCACCTTTAGTTTTTATATCAACCACGCCCGCCGTTTGATAGCCATATTGTGCTGGTAAAGCGCCTCTAAGCAAATCAATTGACTCGGCAAAATGCGTATCAAAACTATCACCAAAACCGCTGATTCCTTGTGGAATCATAACATCATTGATGCGATATTGAACATTTGAATGCTCTCCTCTGATATGAATTTGTCCAAAAGAATTTTGGGTAACTCCAGGAGCTCTAAGCAAAACTTGATTTAGAGAGCTGGTTTGCGCTTGCGGCAAATTATTAATGTTAGCTTGATTAAAAGAATAAGAACTTTGCCCAGTTTTAGCGGAGAGTTTATTTCTTGAATTTTCAAGTTTTGTTGCAGTAATTTGGTAATTTAAAATTTCGTCCTTTTGTTGTACAACTTTGGCTGCAAAAGCAATATTTTGTAGTAATAAAAATATAGAAAATAATATAGAAAATTTTTTCATAGCAAAATTAATTTAGTTAATCAATTAAAATGGTATTAAGCGCTATGAAATAAAGGGGGGAGCTCTGCTTAGTTTGGAAGTTAATAGATAAGAAAGTTTGGAAAAATTATAAAATCTTAAAGCAAAAATTAAGATAAAAAATGATGAAAAAAAGAAAATATTATCTGTTAAAAAAATCTGATTTTGTAGATTACTAAATGAACATAAAACACAATCATCGAAATTTTTGTGAGACTTATTTTTATCGTGAGAAAAAATAATTTTTTCTATAAAATTTTTATTTTCTGATAAAATTAAATTACTTGGTTGATTTGAGTGAGAAAAAGAATGGAGCAGCACAAAAAACTTACCTAAAATAAAAAAGGTAAGTAAACATAAAATTGCAAACTTATGTTTTTGGTTTATCATTTATAAATTGTTTTTATCTAATAGCTAGCCTATGTTAGAATCAAAATAGACCCCGCAACAAGTGCGGGGTGACACTTGGACGAAATTTCTTCTCAAGTCTGTCACCCCGCACTTGTTGCGGGGTCTATTCATAGAATTCTAACAGCAAACCATTAATTAATCAAATAATTTAAAATGCTAACAAAAATTTTAAATCCTATCGAAAAAATTGGCCATTTTACTTTACTTAATTTGGCTAAATTAGGTGAGATAATCATTTTTATGGTTAACGCTGTAATTCACTGCTTTACTCCACCATTTTATCCTCGTTTAATTTTAAAACAATTTCTACAAATTGGATATTTTTCTCTTCCAGTTGTTGGTTTAACCGCAATTTTTTCTGGCGCAGTTTTGGCACTGCAAAGCTATTCTGGCTTTTCTCGTTTCAACGCCGAAAGCACAATTGCCACGGTTGTAGTATTATCAATTACCCGCGAACTTGGCCCGGTTTTGGCTGGTTTAATGGTGGCAGGAAGAGTTGGTGCATCAATGGCAGCCGAAATTGGCACCATGAAAGTTACCGAACAACTTGACGCACTTCGCACTCTTTCAACCAATCCTTTTAAATATCTAGTTGCACCGCGCGTTATTGCTGGCGTTTTAATGCTTCCTTGCTTAGTGTTAATTGCTGATATAATTGGCGTAATGGGCGGTTATCTAGTAAGTGTTCATTCTTTAGGATTTTCTTCAGGGCCTTACATTAGCAATACTTTCAAATTTTTAGAACAAATTGATGTGGTTTCCGGTCTTGTAAAAGCAGGATTTTTTGGCTTTGTAATTTCAATCATGGGCTGTTATTTTGGCTATAATTCTAAAGGCGGCGCTGAAGGAGTTGGAATTGCTACAACCAATGCTGTTGTGGCTGCATCAATTACTATCTTACTTTTAAATTATATAATTACAGGAATATTTTTTGGTTAAAATTTTATGAAAAAAATATTATTTTTACTTTTACTTTTAAGTAACCAAGCCTTCGCCTCAATGATTGATGATAATCTTTGCAATCAAAGCCAGATTTGCAAAGAATATTGTCAATTACGAAAAGAAGATAAGTTTGATGATAATAATCCAAAACATGAAGAGATGCTACTTGAGTGCAGCCAAAGCTTGTCGGGAAAGGCTGATAAAATAGCGGGCAAAATGGTTAATGATGTTACTCAAATTGTAAAAATGGTGCAAACGCGCTGCCCTGAATATTATAAATTATGGCAGGAAGATAAAATTGATAAAACTAGCGAATATCATAATAAATTATTTAACCAATGTTTAAAGGTAATTTCACCTCCTGGTCAGACAACAAATAAAGAAGAAGTTAATACTACTAAAAAAATCCTACAAAATCTTAATTCTTATGCTGCTGGTAGCATCAATAATAAGAATGACAAAACAGCGGGAAATGATGCCAATGATGTTACCCAAATTGTAAAAATGGCACAAATACGCTGCCCTGAATATTGTGAATTATGGCAGGAAGGTAAAATTGATAAAACTAGCGAATATCACAATAAATTATTTCGCCAATGTTTAAGAAGAATGTCGCCTCCTAGTCAAATAACAAGTAAAGAAAGGCTTAATACTATTAAAGAAATCTTGCGAAATCTTGATTCTTATGGTATAAGTGCTAATTAAAAATATCGTCATCCTTGAGCTCTTCGCATCAAGGATGACGAGGTGTTAAAATAAAAATAAATCTCATGAAAATAAAAATATTAATTATTTTTCTTATCACAATTTTTCAATCTAAAACCTCATTTGCCCTTGAAAATGAAGCTGCAAAAAGGTCATATATTTACATGGTTGGATCTTCCACAATTTCACCTTTAATGGGCGCGGTATCTCAAGAGTTTAGTCGATTACAAAGTTTAAAAAAATCACCAATCACAACTCCGCTCGTTGAATCAAGCGGAACTACGGGTGGTTTTAAGTTTTTTTGCCAAGGAGTTGGCTTAGAATATCCAGATTTTGTAAATGCCTCAAGACCAATAGAATCAAGCGAAATTGAGCTTTGCAAAAAAAATGGCATTCAAAATATAATCGAAATTAAAATTGGTTATGATGGAATTATTTTTGGTAATTTTATTAAAGCACCAAATATTAAATTAACCAAAGATCAAATCTTTTTAGCTTTGGCGCAAAAAATTATCGATCAAAAAACTAAAAAATTAATCAATAATCCATATCAAACTTGGAATCAAATTGATGAAAAATTACCAAATACAAAAATTAAAGTTTACGGGCCGCCTTCAAGCTCTGGAACTAGAGATGTTTTTGCAGAAATGCTTGCTGAGCATCTTTGTTTAAATAATCAAGATTTTATTGCTGCAATCAAAAATGATAATTTAAGAAAAGAGCAATGTCATAAATTTAGAAATGATGGAAATTTTATTGAATCTGGAGAAAATGATAATTTAATTATTCAAGCTTTAAAAGGCGATAAAGACGCTTTTGGAATTTTTGGCTTTAATTTTTTAATTGCTAATAATGCGGTAATCAAAGGAATGCAAATAGACGGATCAAGCCCTGATTACAAAACAATCGCTGCAAAAAAATATCCACTTTCTCGTCCACTTTTTGTTTATTTCAAAAAAGAACATTTAAATTTATTACCAGAATTAAAAGATTTTATTGGTGAAATAATCAATCAAGAAACTATTGGACCAAAAGGCTATTTAATCAATGGCGGATTGGTTGCAATGAATCAAAAAGAACTAAAAGAAATGCAAAAAAACATTTCTTTAAAAATTAAAAAATAATGAAAATTTATAAAATATTTTTCTGCCTAATTTTATTTTTCACAAGCTCTTGCATAACTAAATCGCTTTGGAGTGGCAAAATTTATGATGAAAGCATTAATCAATTTTTAATTGGCGAAGATGGTCGTTATATAGTGATGATTGGCGGGCAATATCACTATGTATTTGCTGATGAATCAAGGGTTTTAAGTAGAATTGTTTTACTCAAACAAAAAGGAATTATTACTATAGATTACAAAAAAACTCTTTTAAAATTAGATAAGAATAACGAAATAAAAGGATATCTAATTTTAGAAGGACAGTTTAGTAATTTACCAATTGAAGATATCCCTCGAATACAATAACTGTGTCGACTAGGACGTAACATCTAGATTTTCTTTTCGCATTGTATCCATCAACAAATCCCATTTCACTAATAGAGCTAAATACCCTTCTATTGTTAGGAGTATCTGGTAGGTTTATTGTCTTAGATCTTGAACTATTCTTTACCGCTATATTAGATACATCAGATATTTGATACGTTATATCTATAGTGTCCTCTCCAAATGTGTCTAGATATTCCCTAATTGGTGTTAATGATGCATGATAGATACCAGTAGCTGGATCATAGGCCTTATTATAAGCAATTAAATCAGCATCTGTTATTACTTCAAGTAGTATT
>CALBSF010000188.1 GCA_937927795.1 uncultured Rickettsiales bacterium | reverse complement strand
CCCGTCAACAAATAAAATTTCTCCGCAAACAAAATCATTTTCAATTAAAAATTGAACTGCGTGAGTAATATTTTTTAAACTTCCTTGTTTTTTTAGTGGAATTTTATCAATTAAAGTATCGCCGTCCAAATCACTATTTTTTGGAAGCATTATAAATCCTGGAGCCACAGCATTCACTCTTATAGCAGGAGAAAGCTGCGTTGCAAGCATTTTAGTTAAATTAGCCAAAGATTTTTTACTTAAAAGATAATAAAAATATTCAGTTTTATTTCTAGTAATAGCCTTATCAACAATGTTAATTACCTGTGCATTTTGAATATTCTTCTCTCCAACATTAATCGCAAATTCTTTGCTTAAAATAAGCGGAGAAAATAAGTGAATATTAAAATTATCAAACAGCTCGGACTCTTTATTTTCAAGCAATTTTGACTTATCAAAAATCGAAGCATTATTAATCAATAAATTCCAATCATCAAAATTTTGAACCATAAAATCGGCTAAATTTTTGGTTTGGCTCACATCTAATAAATCGCAGGCAAAAATTTCGCAGTTAACTTGATATTCGCTAATGATGTTATTTTTTAATTCCTCAGCTTCTTGCTTAGAATTATTATAAGAAATAACTATATTATAGCCAAGATTAGCCAGCTTTATAGCAATTTCTTTACCAATTCTTTGCGCGCCGCCAGTAATCAGCGCCGTTCCAATTTTTTTATTATTTTTTAGCATAAAAATAAGAAACCATTTTTGTTGCAAGTTGCAATTGCATAAAAGCGCTGAAAATTAAAGCAGCTAGTAAAATTATTCTAACATCCATCGCAAAAGCAGCATTCATCAAGCTCCAATTAGCAAAAAATAAAAATGTAAATGGAATTCCCGCAATTAATAAAACAATAATTTTAAGCGGCAGGGTAAGAAAAAAATGATTATTTTCAATCATATAAATTTTATTAATAGCTGAAGTAAAATAGCGTTTTTTTAAAAAAGTGGCGAAGATAAAAATTGCCGAATTTAATAAAATAAAATTTAACAAATAAAAAATTATCGCCTTATCTGCGATAGGATTTTGCAAAATTATTGCTGATAAAATGCAGCCCAGATTATTCAAAGATAAATAGGCGGCTATAGTTCTTAAATGCTTTTGCCTAC
>CALBSF010000187.1 GCA_937927795.1 uncultured Rickettsiales bacterium | reverse complement strand
AGATTACCCGAAAGGTTTTGTCCCTAGGCAACGCTCCTCGCTTTTTAAAGCCGGCTCTATTTATGTAGAGCCGGCTTTATTTTTGTCTAATTTTTAATTTACTTTCTAAATTATTAAGAAAGCTTATTAGGCCTTTCTCATAAAAGTCTTTGAAGAAAACTGAATATTTAGATCGATTGGGAATAATTAATCTTTCTAGTTTGTTGTTTTCATAGAGATATTGCACTAAGCATTTAAAGTCTCCGTCTCCGCTTACTATAACCGCCTTATCATAATTTTGATATTCAATCATTGTGTGGAGCACTAACTCCGCATCAACATTTCCTTTAATTTCACCATTTTTCGATCTTTGAGTTGGCTTAAATATAACTATATAGCCAGCTCTTTGTAACTCAGTATAAAGAGCTTCATTTCCCTCGACATATCCAATAAATAAAAAAGCTTTTTTTACAAGAAATTTATCTTTTAAGTAAATAAAAAATCTACCAAAGTCTAGTTTCCAGCCTTGGCATCTAATGCCTAGGTTTAAATTTTGGCTGTCGATAAAAGCATAATTATTGTGGGTTGTTTTCATGGTGTTTTGAAACGTGGTTAAATTTTTGTTATTTTACAATCCAAACCTATTAAAACAAACTCTTTCCTCGATTTTATAAAAAATTCCATCAAGTAATTTTTCAGAAAAAAAGCTTTTAATAAATGATTTTTTGGCTGTTATGTAAACAAACTCGGTTTTGGCGCCGAATTTTTCTTTCATTTTTTCTCTCATGTCGCAAATGCCGTCAATTAAGCCTAATTCATGGGCTTTTTTTCCTGACCAGAAGGCGCCGGTAAATAAATTTTCTTCATTTTTTAATTTGCCTTGCCGCCTTGATTTTACTAGGTCTTTGAAGCTTTCGTAAACATCTCTTTGGGCATCTTTTAAAATTTGGATATTTTCATCTTCTTCTTCCATGAAAGGATCAAGAATCGCTTTGTTTTTCCCTTCGGTGTAAATTCTTCTTTCAACCCCGATTTTCTTGATTAAATCAACAAATCCAAAGCCAGAAAAAATTACGCCAATTGAGCCGATAATTGAAGAATTATGAGCATAAATTTCATCGCCGCTAAGAAGCAAGTAATAGCCGCCAGAAGCAGCCAGATCTTGAGCGAATGTGTAAGTGGGAATCTTTTTTTCCTGTGATAATTCTCGTATATATTTATATATCAATTCTGATTGAACTGGTGAGCCGCCCGGAGAGTTGATATTTAAGGCTACGGCTTTGATTTTTTTCATTTCAAAAGCGCGCTTTAAAAGTGGGGCGACATTGTCAAAATTAATGCCAGAATTTATTTTGCCATCTTTGCCAATTACGCCTTGCAGATTAACGCAGGCAACGACTGGGGTTTTATTTTTTTTGAAAAATTTTTTAAATAATCGCATTTTTTTTATTGAGTATGGAAATTTTACTAAAATCTATTTCTTTATTTTTGATTTTTTTAGAATAATCAAAAAGACAGAATAGCAAGAATAGCAGTAAAATCAACATATTAGAAACCCATAAGCCCTTTGCGCCAAGTAAATTCATAATAGCGCCGGTTGTAAAAATTCCTACAATATTTCCAGTTAAAGAAACTCTTGAAAACGCGCTGTTAACCGCAAGGCGCTGGGTTGGTTTATATTTGTCATTAATTAAAATTACCGCCGAAAGTTTCATTCCAATTAAGCATCCAAACATTAGAAAAATTGTTGAAAAAATTTCTTTTTGACTTGCCAATAAGACCAATTGCAGCATACAAAATAATGCTAAAATTCCAGAAAAAATCATTAAAAATCGTCGATTTAAAATATCAACTAAGTAGGCAATTGGAATTGAAAAAATTGAGCCAAATAAAAAGACTGAAAGAAGTAGTGAGGAATTGTCTTTGTCCATGCCAATCTTGATTCCATAGATAATTAAAAAGGCGGACGTGGACGATAAGGCGTAATTTGCGCAAAAACCAGCGGCCATAATTTTTGGTGAGTTTTTAATATATCGCCAAAGCCCGATTTTCTTTTCTTCGCGAACTTGATTGTTAATATTTTTTACTTTTCTTAAAGGTAAAATTGATGCTAAAAATAATGAAGAGGCAATGGCAAAGCTGATAAATTGATCTGAAGTTTGTAGAACTTTTAATAAAATTGGTCCCAAACTATTGCCAATTGAAACAATCATGCCGCCGCAAGAAATCACGATTGCCCGCATATGTTTTGGGGCCAAATCAATCATTACGGTTTGACGACTTACGCCGCAGACAAAAAGTGATGTTCCGTAAATGTAAATGACTAAAATCCACAAAAAATAATTGAAATAAAAATACATTAAAAGTGCGGCGATAGCAGAAACTGATGAGGCGAGGGCGATTGTATTGGTAAGTCCTAATTTGCGCCCAACTGCTGGTAAAAATCTTGCAAATATAACGCCAGCAATAATTTGTGATGCAGAAGAAACCGACATTAGAATTTCACTTTTTACATGTAATTCTAATTTAAGTGCAATCATTACCGCTATGATTCCGTAGGCGATAGAGGCTAATAAAATTGCTGAAAAAAGCGCGATAAGATTTTTTATATTACCAAAATTTGAGCTAACAATTTGGGCGTCATCAATTTTTGGCTGATTTGGAATTGCTGAAAATCCAGCATCGACAACATCATAATTTCTGGTAATTATTTCTTGTTTATGACTAAAAATACTCATTTTTTTTGATAAAGATATTTAAAATTCCTGCAATAAAAATCATCAAACAGCCCATCCAAATTAGATAAATAAACGGTTTGTAGTAAATTCTTAAAGCATAGTTTTCTTCTTCATCTTTATTGCCAATTACTAAATATAAATCGCCAAAAAAGCCGTGTCTGATTGAAGATTCGTTGGTGGTTTGCGATGATATTGGATAATAACGAAGTTCGGGGCTTAATTTTCCAATTATTTTTTGATTTTTTAATATTGAAAAATCGCCTTGGCGAGCCACAAAATTGCTTTGTAGGTCATAGCTGGTTTTTTCAAATTTTAATTCATATTCACCAATTTTGGTGCTTTCATTTTCTTTTAAATTTATTTCTTTGGTAAGCCCGAAAGATGAAGTTAGAACTATTCCTATAATTATTAGACAAAAGCCGCAGTGAGCCAATTTTGCGATTAAATTTTGTTTATTTAGTAAATTACTTAATGCGGCAAAATAGGCTAAAGTTAAAATTATAAATTGCAAAAATTTTACTTCATTTTCGTAAAAAAAACTAAGGCAGGAAATAAGGCAGGAAGCTAGAAAAATCAATAATAATTTACGATTAAAAATTTGCGCAATTGAAGAATTTTTTTCGTAATTTAAATTAGTGGTAATTGCTAAAAAAATTAAAAATGGAATTATTAAAAGACTAAAAACTTGGTTGTAATAGCTAGGGCCGATGGTTATAAATTCATCAAAAAAGCTGCGTAAGAAAATAGGGTAGGTTGTGCCAAGCAAAACAATGAATAGCGCTATGACTAGAAAATAATTATTAAATAAAATCGATCCTAATTTTGAAGAAAAAATAATTTCTTTTTTTTCACTTTTTATTTTACCAATTTTTTGTCCAAAAATAAATAAACCGCTGCCGCCAATTATTGTTAATAAAGCAATGATAAAAAATCCGCGGCTCGCATCAATTGCAAAGGCGTGAACTGATGTTAGGATTCCGCAGCGAACTAAAAAAATTCCAAGTAAGCATAAAATAAAAGTTAATATACTTAAAAAAATTGTCCAAGTTTTGAAGGTTTCTTTTTTTTCTAAGAGCATTAAGCAGTGAATTAGCGCGGTTGCGGCAAGCCAAGGCATCAGCGAAACATTTTCAACTGGATCCCAAAACCAATATCCGCCCCAACCAAGCTCGCGGTAAGCCCACCAAGCACCAAGACCAATTCCTAAACTTAAAAAACTCCAAGTAAAAAATAGCCAAGGTTTTAAGTAAGACGCAAATTCGCGGTTAATTTTTTCAGTTAAAAGACCGGCAATTGCAAAAGAAAAAATTAAAGAAAATCCTAAATATCCAGTGTAAAGCATTGGTGGGTGAAGCGCCAATCCGATATCTTGCAAAATTGGATTTAGCCCAAGCCCATTTAAAGGAACTGGAAAAATTCTTTCAAATGGATTGGAAGAAAAAATTGTAAAAGCGGCAAAAAGCGCGACAATAAAGGACTGGCAAGAGGTGATAATTAATTTTTGCTTGGTATCAATTCTGCTTAAAAAATTAAAAATTAAATTATATCCAGAAATAATAACGATTAAAAGCAACATTGAGCCTTCGTGATTGCCCCAGCTGGCTGAAATTTTATAAATTAAAGGTTTGAAATGATGTGAATTTTGGTAAATATTTTTAACTGAATAATCAGAAATTACAAAAGAATAAATTAAGGATAGCTGTGCAAAAACCGCGCAAATAAAGGTTAAAGTAACTATTGTGATTGAAAAATTATCCAGACTTTTTAAGCTAATTCCTTTTTTAAATTCAGTAAAATTAAAAATTGGCAAAAATAGACCAATAAATAATATCGCAAGCAAAAAAGTGAACCCAATTACTGGTGCCATGTTGATTTATTTAAGTAAAGTTTGATTTTTAGATGAAATTTTTCTAAGTTCTTTATATTAAATGATTTTTTAAGGTCAATCAAGTCAATTTTAAGCAATGTTAAATATACCAACAAAACCAGATTATCTATATCGCAGTGGCGTTGGCATTATGATTATTAATCATAAAAAAGAGATTTTTGTTGGAAAAAGAATAGATAATCATTCTGATGCTTGGCAAATGCCGCAAGGTGGAATTGATGCTGGTGAAGATGAAGAGCTGGCAATGTTTCGTGAGCTTAAAGAGGAAACTGGAATTGCTAAAGATAAGGTAAAAATTATTGCCAAAAGCCAAGGATATTATTATTACAATTTGCCATATAAATTACAGAAGAAATTTTGGGGTGGTAAGTTTTTGGGTCAAAGACAAAAGTGGTATTTGCTTGAATTTATTGGCCTTGATGAGGATATTAATATAAAAACTCTAGATCCAGAATTTTCGCATTGGAAATGGGTTGCAAAAGAAGATATAATAAAAACGATTGTTGATTTTAAACGCCAGATGTATGATGCGGTGATAGTTGAGTTTTCTCGATATTTATAACGATCTTTCAAAAATGATGCCAGAAATAACTTTTTATCAAGCCGATGAGACTATTGCAAAATCGCTTGCTCCTTTGTTGATTAAAATTTTAGAAGATAAAAAAAGAGCGATGATTTTTTGTAGCGATCAAAAACAAATTGCTGAGCTTGATGTTGCGCTGTGGACTTATGGCAGGCATAAATTTATTCCCCATGCAATAGTTGGTGACAAGGAATTTGAGCCAGCAAGGCAGCCGGTTTTGATTTCTGGCCAAGAAGATAATTTAAACCAAGCTAATTTTTTAATTTTTTTACAAGAGCCATCAGATGCTTTTTTATCAAGCTTTGAAAGGGTTTTTTATTTTTTTGAAGAAAGAGATTTTAGTGAGGCAAAAGTTTTGGCTAAGAAAATGAAGCCAAAAAATTCTTATAAAAAAGAGGAAGGCAAGTGGGTGAAGTTTGCGTTGTAGAGGTTTTATTTTTTGGCATAATTAAACCTTAAACTGTTATTTTGAGCGGGAGGTCAAGGGATTTTTTGGAGTTCATTCGCTAGAGATCTCTCGCTTTCGCTCGAGATGACGGTTGGTTAGGATTGCAATTGGTTAGACTACAGTTGGTTAAGACTGCAGTTAATTGGGATAACGGCTAATTTAAATTTTCATCGGTAAAATCACCATGTTTAGTCCCTTAACATGGAGCCTTCTTTGCATGATATAAGGCACGTGGTTATATAGAATTTGAGTAAAAATATTTTCATTGTCAAAAATAAATTTCGTACCAAAAAATAGAGTGTTTGGATAATCTTTTGCCACTCTTTCTGTCAGTCTGGTAAGCTTTTCAACGCTGTCAGTTCCGTATCCAACATATGATTTAGCAAATCTACCATTAGCATGACAATAATCGCGATATTTTCTTAGCATTGATTTGGTTTTTCTTCTCATGTCACGCCATTTTTTTTCTTCGCTAAAATTATTTGAATCAACTTCACCAACAGTTATAAAAATAAAATTTTTAAAAATTCCAGGAAAAAGTTTTTTGATTTCAAGTAAGCAATTCATGCCGCTGCCAAAGGTTTGGTCAACTATGATTGCGGCGGTTGGGGCCGATTTATCAACTTGAGAGGTTACATCAAAATTTGGGGCAAGATTATCATAGCGATAAAATTCCATTTCTTTTTGCATTAAGCGCATTCTTAAATTGCGATATTTTGATTTTATTAATAGTCCAATTGTAACGAAGATTGAAGTGATCAAAAGGGTTATCCAGCCGCCTTCATAGAATTTTTCGAAAATTGTAATCATTAAAATTCCAAAACAAACTACAAAGCCAATTGCGGCAATTGTTAGTTTTCTTCGCCATTTTGGTTTTCTTTTACGATGACGAACCCAGTAAATACTAAGTCCGAGCAAAGACATTGAAAAAGTAATAAATACATTGATTGAATAAAGAACTACTAAAATATGCACTGATCCGCCAGTGATGAGCAGTGTGAGCACCGCAGCAACTGCCATGAACAATATGCCATTTTTTACAACTAGGCGGCTTGACAGCGAGCTAAATGATTTTGGCATCCACTCATCATTTGCCATATTTGCAACCACAACTGGACCCGCCAAAAATCCGGCATTAGCGGCAACTAATAATAATCCAGCTTCAAATAATAAAACTATTGGCACGATAAATTCGCTTAGATAAACATCGCCAATTCTCCAATTTTCAGTAATGGTATAAAAGCTTGAGGCGTTTAGAGTTTGACCGTCAACTTTATTTACACCCCAAAGTAAGTAAATTAAAATAATTCCTGCGGCCATGAAAGCCAGTGAAACCGCCACCAAAAACATTGTAAGTTTGGCGGTTTTAATTCTTGGCTCAGAAAGTGTATTGACGTTATTTGAAACCGCTTCAAGACCGGTGTAAGTTCCTCCGCCCATTGAAAATGCTTTTAAAAATAGCGATAAGATAAATACCCAGCCAAAAATATCATTCATTTCGCTGGTTTCTTGCACAGCCTGAGGAACAAGTTCGGAAAGCCCGTAATGATGGGCAGCGATGCCGTAAATGATCAAACAAAAGTGAGTTATTATAAATCCTAAAAAAATTGGCATTAAGAATTTTATCGACTCTTTCATTCCTCGCAAATTTAAGAATGCTAAAAATCCAACGGACAGTGCGGCTATTGGTAATTTTGAACTATGCCACGAAATTGGTAAAAAGCTAAATATTGCATCAAAGGCGCTGGCTAGAGAAATTGAAATAGTAAGAACATAATCAACAATTAATGCCGATCCTGAAACAAGGCCGGCATGTTTTCCAAGCAGCTTAGTTGCAACGCGGTAACCACCGCCACCATTTGGAAATAATTCAATTACTTGAGTATAGGCATAAGAAATTACAAAAACTGTAAATGCGGTTGCAATTGCTAGATAAATTGCTAGAGATTCGTGACCTTTTAGAGCTAAAAATGCTTCTTCAGGACCATAGCAAGAAGAAGAGATTCCGTCGGCGCCAAGTCCAACCCAGGCAAAAAAAGCCACCAAAGAAATATGTCTTCTAGTGTCTTTATCAAAAGGATCTTTTGGATCTCCAAGTAAAAAATTTCTAACTTTTAAGAACATTATTAATTTGATTAAATTTATCCATTAACTCTTTAATTAATTTTGGTGATTTTTTTCCTCTAACTTCTTCAATTCCAGAGGAAATATCAAGCAGTTTTGCGCCGCTAATTTGTAAGGCTTCTTCGATATTATTAATATTAATTCCGCCAGATAAAAAAAAGTCTTTTTTAAAATCAAAATTTTGTAAAATTTTCCAGTCAAATTTTTTTCCACTGCCAGCTTCTTTGGCATCAAAAAGAAAAAAATCACAAAAATTAGCAAAATCATTTACTGCTTTTAAATCGCCAGAATCATTGATTTTAAAGGCTTTAATTATTTTTATTAAAGGAAATTTTTGTTTTACTGTTTTTAAAAAATCAATAGTTTCGCTTCCATGAAATTGTAGAAAATCTGGTTTAAATTTTTCAATAATTTCATCTAAAAATAATTGATTTGGATCAACCAATACCGCAACTTTTTGAATAGTTTTGGGAATATTTTTTGTAATTAAAATTGCTTTAGATAAATCAATATTTCTTGGTGATTTATCGTAAAAAACGAAGCCCAAAAAATCGCATTTATTTTCAACCGCAACATTTATAGAATCTATATCTGTAAAGCCGCAGAGCTTGATTTTCATTATTATAATTTAAATCCTGGGGGAAGTGGAATGCCGCTGGTTGCAGAGCGAACTGCGTCAGAAGAGCCTTCGTCGGCTTTATTTTTTGCATCATTAAAAGCGGCAACTAAAAGATCTTCTAAAATTTCTTTTTCATCAATATTAATTAAAGACGGATCGATAGTGATTTTTTTTGCTGTTCCAGAACCGCTTGCTAAGATTTTTACCATTCCACCACCTGCAGAGCCTTCATATTCTTGATTAGCCATTTCTTCTTGAACTTTTTGCATCTTTTTTTGCATTTCTTGCGCTTGACGCATCAAAGATTTCATATCCATAATTTATCGTAAAAATTTATTTAAAAATATTTTCCCCTTATAGCGAAGAATTTGGTTTATTCTTCCCAAATATCCGGCCTTGTCAACTGTTTCCTTAGCAAAAAGTGGATATTCGAATGTTTTATAGCCTTTAACATCAACAATTAAAGTGGCAATTTTTGAGCCTGCGGCAATGGGGCTATATAGCGGACCCTTATATTTTACTTTAACTTTAATTTCATCTACAGATTTGTCTTTTGGAATGCTAAAAGAAACGTCCTGGTGTAATACCGCTGGAACAGATGATTTATCTGCAAGCCAAGTCTTTAAATTAGTAACTTCTTGATCTTTATTGAATAAAACCAGTTTTTTGTAATTTAGATAACCATAATCCATTAAATTAGTTATTATTCTTGCTCGTTGCTGCGGAGTTCTTGCTTTATTTACAACTCCAATTAAAGAGCGATTGCCGCGTTTTACTATGCCGATAACGCCGTAACCACCATCATTGGTATATCCGGTTTTTCCACCAATAACTCCATCATAGCCAGCTTTAATTAAAGGATGGCGATTATGCTGGGTAACTTTGCCGTAAGTAAATTCATCCATCCCTAAATAATCTAAATATTGTGGAAAGTCTTGATAAAATCTGGTGGTAAGGGTGGCAAGATCACGAAGGCTCATATAGTGTCCTTCTTGAGCCAATCCATGAGGATTTTCAAAATGACTATTTTTTAAACCAAGATCTTTGGCTTTTTTATTCATTAAATCAACGAAGTTATCAATGCCACCAGCAGTGCTTTCTGCTAAAGCCACCGCGGCATCATTGCCAGAAACCGCTAGTAAGCCTCTTAATAATTCTTCAACCGAAACCTTGTCGCCATAATTAAGAAACATGCTTGATCCAGATTTTCTCCAAGCATCGCGTCCAATTAAACACTGACTTTGTAAAGTTAATTTGCCTCGATTAATTTGATCAAAAATCACATAAGCCGTCATCACTTTGGTCATGGAAGATGGTGAAATGCGCAGATCGGCATTTTTTTCAAGCAAAACTTCTTTAGTTGAAGCGTCGGTTAAAAAATAGAATTGAGTGTTATCTATATCAGAGCTTTTATTTGAAGTGACTGCATTTTTGTTAGATTTAGTTTTTGTGGCTCGTTTTTTTTCTGCAGTTTTTTTCAAAACAGCATGTTTTTTATTATCAGATTTGGTTTTTGCAATTGCGGATTGCATCTGACAAACAAAGGTTAGACAGAGAATTACAAAAAGCGTTTTAACAAATACACCAGCATCTTTTTTATTTGTATATTTTTGCATTCTTTAATTCATTTTTAAGTGATTTTTAAAGAAAGAGGCTAGGTTGTTTGTAGGTTTTTTATTTTGTTTTTTAGTTTGTTTTTTTAAGTTTGATTTTTCCTGTTTTTTCGCTTCACTTGTTGCTTCTTTTTGAATAAGTGCTTGTGGCAGATCTTCTTCTCGTTCTTTTTGTTTATATTCTGCTATTAAAATTTTACTATTTTCAACATCAACAGCTGATTTTGCTTGCTTAATTTGAGATATATCTTTTTGCAAAATACTATTATCAATAACTAAATAAGATTTATCTGAGGCTTCGGTTTTAACATTATAAAAATCTTCATCTGGAAGATCTATCGCATCAAACTCAACTCCAATTTTTTTAAATTGAGGATGATTTTCTGTATTATAAGAAATTATAAACATATCATCAGGAAGAGCTTTTCCGTCTTGATTGGAAAAAGAATTAAAAGTTTGAGCATCTGGTAAAAATTGCTGCATTGGCTTTTTATTGTCAAGACCATCAGCGTTCATATATGGATAGTAATTATCTTGCTTTACATCATTATCTCGCCAATCATCATTTTTTTTCACCACAAACTCTTCTTGTTTTTGTGGTTTAGCAAGCGGTTCAGCTCTTTGCTGTCTTAACATTTCAACTGCTTTACCATACTGCTCTTCAAAACCTTGATTTACAGTTGATTTTTTGGCGCAGGAAAATAAAGAGATCGTTGATGATAAAAGCAATAAAGAATAAATCAGTTTCATTGATAAGTTATACTTATTTTCTAACCAAAACCGCATCCTGACCAGATGCTTTGATTTTAGCTATCAAAATGTTAGCAGATTTTTTTCCTTGAATTGGACCAAGCAAAACTCGATAAATTGTTTTTTCTCCGTCAGATGAATCAACTATTCCTTTGTGAAATTTACTCATTTTTGATAAAAGATTTTGAGCATTTCTTTCATCTGAAAAAGACCCTACTTGTGCAAAATAACCTTTAGAAGCCTTGATAGCAAAAGATTTTTTAACTGGCTGCTCACCCAAATCTTCAGCTTGAGAAGTTTTGGATTTGCTAATGAAAATTGGTTTTTTAATAAATTTTTTGGTGGCAGATTTTTCTTTAAATGTTGTTTTTACTTCAGTTTTTGAATTTTCTTCTTTTGAATCAGATATGTCATATTCTTCTGTATTTGAGCCATTAAAAAGAATTGCGCTAGAGTTTTTTGTGATTTGATTTTTTGATGATTCTTTTTTTTCAGAGCCTAAATCGCTGGCAGCAGAAACTGTGTCAGGAGTAATTTCAACCAAATCAGATTCTGCTTGATTGTAAGATGGTTTTGAATTAACAATTTTATTCTCCAGAACTTTTCCTTGAGATGATAAGGCTTGAGAATTCAACTCAGGAGACCTAGTTGCAAGTTCGCGATGTTTACCGTCTAATCCAACAATACGAATTTGCGGAGACTTTGATTTTAAGGCGCAAGAAGCAAGGGTTAATCCTATAAGGATAAAAAATAATTGATAAAAAATATTCTTCATTTTGATGCTAAAATTATTTGCATATTGATCCTTGGTAAAACTTAACTCTAGCTTTATAAAAAACAACAAATAAATGATTGTTTGTTTTGAAGGCTGTCAAACAAAATATAAAAATTTTTTATATTTGGTATAATTAAAGTAAAAAATGGTTAAGGTTATTTTTGATTGTATTTTTATTAGCCTTATAATTCGGGCTTATTCCAAAAAAAATAATATCAAGTATTGAAAGATGAAATTGGCACCGTTTTATAGTTTTTTATTTTTTAAGCAAATAAGATTCAGAGTCACTTTGAATAATTTAATTTTAAAATGCAAAAAAAAGGTACAGGTACTAGTGTCACGGTGATTTATGGGGCGAGTTATGCGGGGCAAGGTCGGACTGCTTATTCTTGTTATGAGGCGAGTTATGCGGTGCAAGGTCGGACTGCTTATTCTTATTATTCAGCCGCCTCACCAGCGCAGCCGATTTCGGCTTCTAAAGAGACTGAGTTGGAGCAGGAAGAATTCACAAAATTGATAGGACAAATTAATCAATCCGAATTACCAACCCATCCTACGGCGCAAGAGCTAGATATAGCAAAACGGCTTATTTCAGAGTTGGTAAGGGGTGGGTTTCAATCTTTAACAATAGATTTAAAAGTTCTTCTAAAATATAATCTTCGGGAAAAATTTGAAGAATTTGAAAAAATAAACCGCGCCATAATTGTGTCGGAAATTAAAAAAATAGAAAAATACCCGGCATGTTTTAAAAATTACAATTTGATAATTGCTATTTTAGAAGAAGGCTCAAGACAAATGCCGCCGATGGAGTTTTTTATCCGCGGTGATACTTATAATCTTATTTATAGCTCTGATCTTTTGAATGAAAAAATGTTCCAAAATGAACAACATAGATCTTATGCTAAAAAAGTTGAAAAAAAATATTATTTCCTTGAATCTTTTGATGAAATTTCTTTGCCTAAAAGTGATGAGTTAGCGCTTCATGCCGAGGAGTGGGAATTGGTAATTAAGAACATAAAAGATAAAGCTAAAGAAATTAAGTTGAAAATCGAATCGCAAAAAGAGCTAGAAAAACAACAAAAAAGAAAAGAATATATACAAAATCTGCTTTCAAGTTCAGGTTTTAGAGAAGTTGATAGGATTATTATTGATTTAAATTATGCAAAAGCAAGGCCTGAATATTTTGAAGATCATTTTCTCGAAGAAT
>CALBSF010000186.1 GCA_937927795.1 uncultured Rickettsiales bacterium | reverse complement strand
TTTTTTGATATCATAAATCCACATATTGCAATTTTTGGACAAAAAGATTTTCAGCAACTTGCAATCATTAAAAATTTAGTAAAAGAATCTAATTTAAACATAGAAATTTTTCCTTATAAAATTGTTAGAGAAAAATCCAAACTAGCAATGTCTTCTAGAAACCAAAGGCTCAGCGATGATGGTAAAATAAAGGCAGCAAATATATATCGTATTTTAGAAGAAATAAAAAATGATATTGCAAATGGTGAAAAAAATTTTGATTTGCTATGTCAAAAAAAGAAAAAAGAATTTTTGGATTTGGGTTTTGACTTAGTAGATTATTTGGAAATTCGCGAAGAAGAAAGTTTGAAATTAATTACAAATTATGAAGATCAAAAAAAGCTGCGGATATTTGCTGCGGTTTACTTAGAGCAGGTTAGGTTAATTGACAATTTGGTTGTTTAGTTATTTTATTCTAAGGTAACAGTTTTTACTAATGTCAGTTCTAGATAAAAGCCTCCACTTTTGACGTCATCCTCGAAGCTTCGCTTCAAGGATGACGGGGTTTAGAAAGTTTTTTATCTCGAACTTGCCTTTTAAGGCCAAAGATGACAGTAGATTGCTTATAGTATATCCCAAATTGGCGTTTATGAGAGCGCATGAAATCCTAAAAATTATATCCCAAAATTAATTTATAAATTTTATTTGCAACTAATTGATTGCCATTAACGCTGCGATATATCGGAAATCCTATGTCGGTATAAATTTTAAAGCTGCTGAAATTTAGTTCAATTGCTGGTGCAAAAAATATTTGTGTATATCCACTATTTTCTACATTGGCATTAATTCCCCTGTCTTTTAATCTTTGCGATCCAGTAATTTGAAGGATCGGCGAGATTCTTTTAATTCCTAAAAATGAACCAGCATTATAGTAAGTTCCCAAGGCCGCTGCAAATTCATCGCCCATACGATAGTTGTTTTTAATAGTTAGGGCATGTTGCCAAGAGCCTTGTAAAAAATAATTAAATTTTCCTTTGTTATCAATTTGTCCAAAATGATAAGCGCCCAAAATTGAGTCAGTGCTGCCAGTTCCTATTTGTAAATCACGATGATCCAGACCTTTATATTTATAGTCTCCAGTTGGTAATTTTAAACCAAAAGTAAGTCCGGTTGACATATCATCAAATAATCCTGAATAAATAGCATTAATTCTAATATCGCCAATTGATTTTTGATTTAAATAGTTTGTGCCGCTTACCATCGTTTCTTCCTCATCGTGATGATGACCAGCGTGACTACTAGACATTTCGCTTGCCAAAGATGAATTTTTTACATCGCGATTAACATAAGGAACTCTAAGAGCCAAGCCCCATTTACGATTAAACATATATTGCATTCCCGCAGTAATAGTTTGGGTTTTTACTTGTTGATGTGTGTTATTTTCAGCCGCAGCCTTGTCATTATTATTCCAATTTTGATTTTGATTTATATAATCATATTGCACAAAAGCGGTTCCGCCAGCGCAGCTTGGAATTAAGCTGCTAGTTCCAACATTAAAAACTCCGCAACCACAGGCGCAGGCATTAGCTTTGGTGATTGAAAATCCTATTAATAAAGATGTAATTAAAAAAATTTTAAGAATTTTCATAAATAAATTTATTGTTAAAATAGTTTGGGTATGAATAAATTAATCCCCAATTTTCAACTCAAATCAAC
>CALBSF010000185.1 GCA_937927795.1 uncultured Rickettsiales bacterium | reverse complement strand
CTTGAAACAGTGTCTTTTTTTAAATTTAAATCAGAAACGGTGTCAATTTTTGTTTTTGTTTTAACTGGTGAAATCTTTTTCAAATCATTACTACTAACTTTATTATTTTTTGAATTTGAATAATTTTCTTCTTCCTTTCCTTCTCCTCCTGTGACTTTTATTTTTGAATTAGTATATAATTGTGTATAAAACTATCCTAACGGTACAAAGGTAATTTTATAATACCACATTGATTGAAACAATATAAGGATTTTAAAAAATTACTCTGTTTTGAGAATTACCGGCAGAATAAATTGGGTTTTTACCGGAATTCCACGTTTAATAGCCGGTTTAATTTGAGGAAAATCAATCAAGCGTAATCTTAAAACACTATCGATTTTAGTCTTATCGTAAGATACTGACTCTTTTGGAAACTGTGGTTCAAATTGTAATGATGCATTTGGAAAAACAAAATTTGACATTATAATTGGTAATCCTCCATACAATGAAGAATTAAAAACAAAACAAGGTTCCGCACCCGCATTATATAATAAATTTATTGAATATTATGTAAATAAATGTAATATATTGTCATTTATAGTTCCATCCAGATGGTTTGCGGGTGGTAAAGGATTGGATAAATTTAGACATATGATGATAAATAGGACAGATATATTATATATAAAACATTATGATAATGCATGCAATATATTTGGTAATTTAATTGAAATTAAGGGTGGTGTAAATTATTTTTTAATTGATGTGGAATATGATGGATTATGTGATTACAATGGTTCTAAGATAAAATTGAGTAATTATGACGTGATTATCGATAGTAAATATTACGGCATTATAAATAAAATAATAGAATATGAATCATTATCTAAAATATTTATTGGTCAATCTTATTCAGGTGTAAATTCAAATGATAATAGACTCATTAATGAAAATACAGATACAACATTGTTGTGTTATGTTTCCCAACAAAAAGGATTCATCAAATATATAGAAAAAGATAAAATAACAAAAAATAGAAATTTTAATAAATGGAAAATTATAACAACCAGAGCTGCTTATGGAGCAAATAGTGGTTTTGGAAATATGTTCGTTGGAAAACCAAATGAAATATGTAATCAAAGTTATGTTATTTTTGAAACAAATTCAGAAAATGAAGCGAAATCGTTATTAAGTTATTTAAAATGTAAATTACCTAATTTATTGTTAAGTTTAAGAAAATCGTCACAGGATATAAGTGAATCAACTTGTAAATGGATACCATTACCACCATTAAACAAGGAATGGAATGATGAAGAAGTTTATAAATATTTCAATTTATCCGAAGATGACATAAAAATAATAAAAGAAACAAAAATAAATGGTTACAATGATATTAAACCAATAAGTGAAAATAAAAAACAAATAATAAAGGATGGTGTGAAAAAATATTATTTAATTGATGATAAATTATATAAGATAAAAAAGGATAAATCATTGGGTGATTTTTTTTGCAATTATATTGATGGCAAGATTATTAAAGATGAAAATAATTGTGGCACTAAAAAAATAACATATAAGATTGTATGATTTTATATGTTATTTTCTTAACAAAAATACGTGCTTGCAATATATTTAAACATTTTGCATAAAAACTTTATCAATTTTATATAAAATATAATATGTCTACTACAATTTCAGTAAGTCTTCCAGATGAATTATTTAAGATGTTGGATAATTTTTCAGAAAAAGAAGAGAGGGCAAAGAGTTATTATATTAAAAAAGCTTTAGAAAATTATTTTGCTCAAAAATTAGAAGAAGAGGAAGATTATAGGGACGTTGTTGAATCTTTGGCGGAATTTAAGGCTTCTGGTGAAAAGGGTAAAGCTTGGAAAGAATTACAAAAAGAATTAGGGTTGTAATGACTTGGAAAATTATCTTTACTAAAAAAGCTGAGAAAGATCTTAAATCCTTATCTGTAGAGATCAAAAAAACTATTGCTAAAGCTATTAACTCAAAGCTTTTAGCGGATCCAAATTCTGCGCTTATTCCTTTGACAGGAAAGTTAAAAGGTATTTATAAATTCAGAGTAGGAAATTATAGAATTCTTTGTGAAAAAAGATCAGAAACACTAGTTATTATTGTTATTAAAATTGGGCATAGAAAAGAAGTCTATGAATTCAATCAATAAATATGACTAATTGATGACACTATCTAGCCACTCAATTTCTTCCTTACTCAAAAGCCCTTTCAGCGAAGTTAAAACCTCATTATGATATTCTTTTAGCCATTTTTCTCTGGGTAAGTAAGCATTGAAAAATCAATCAAACTCAAATCAATTGGTGCTAAAGTTAGTGTTTTGAAACATAAAAAATCTTCATTAAATTTTTCTACCAACATCAAATTTTCGATTCTAATTCCATACTCTCCTTCTTTATAAAATCCGGGTTCGTTAGATAAAATCATTCCTTCTTTTAGCTCGGCGTTATTTCTTTTGCTGATGCCACAAGGGCCCTCATGAACCGATAGAAAGCTTCCAACACCGTGCCCTGTGCCATGTTGATAATCAAGGCCTTTTTGCCAAAGATGAAAGCGCGCTAGGCTATCAAGCTGTGCGCCGGTTGTGTTAATTGGAAATTTTGCTCTTGCAATTGCGATATGTCCTTTTAAAACGCGGGTAAAATTTTCGATCATTTCTGGCGCTGGATTACCAATTGCGATGGTTCTGGTAATGTCTGTAGTGCCAATGAAATTGCCGCAATATTGACCACCCGAATCAATTAAATAAAGAGAATTTTTGGTAAATTTTTTGTTAGTTTTTTTATTTGCTTTATAATGAATAACCGCTCCATTGCTGGCGAATCCAGAAATTGAAGCAAAAGAAGGATATAAAAAATTCTGGTTATTTTTTCTAAATTCTAAAAGTTTTTCTTCAGCTTTTATTTCATCTATTTCTTCACCATTTTCTAAAGATTTTTCCAGCCAAAATAAAAATTTCGTAACCGCCGCGCCATCCTCTTTATGAGAAGAAATCGCACCTTTGATTTCAACTTTATTTTTTATCGATTTTAAATTTTCAATTGGATCACTTTTAAAAACTATTTCAAAATCATTTTTTTGCAATAACTGATAAAGCCAGTAATTCGTAGTGGTTTCATCGATTTGAATTTTTTTAATTTGTTTTTTTAAAAATGAAATTCTTAAATCAAAACAATTTTCTTGAATCAAATTAAAAAATCCTTTATCTACTTTTTCAAAAAAGGGGTCAGACCCCTTTTCAGACCCCTTTTCTTCAAAAAAGGGGTCTGACCCCTTTTCTTGGTTTAGGCGGTCTTTGTCCAAGAGCAGGTCGATTTTTCCATCTTTAAAAAGAATTGCGTAAGTTAAAATTAGCGGGTTAAATTCTATGTCGGCGGCTCTGATATTTAAAAGCCAGCATAAATTTTCTGGCTTGGTTATAATCATTGCGTCTGATTCTAAGTTTTCTAGAAGCTTGTTGATTTTACTTGCTGAGCTTTCGCCGCTAATTTTTTCATCTAAGAAAAAAACTTTAGATTTGGTTTCGCAAAAATTATTTTTTGAAATTTCATCAATTGGGTTTTTATCAAGAATAACAAGGTTTGCTGAGATTTTTTTTAAGGCGGCAATAAATTTTAAATTATGTAATTTAGCATCAAAAGCGATGAAAGCATTGCTGGCGTTATCTTTAAGCCAAGATAAAACTGAAATATCTGCAATATTTATAATTTCAAATTCTTCTAAATCAAGCTGCTGCCTCGCCTGCAGGGTATATCTGCCGTCGGTAAAAAAATATGATTTTGCACTTGAAAAAATAATAAAAGCGTTAGAGCCAGTAAATCCGGTTAGATATTGAATATTTTTTTTATTTTCTGGCAAATATTCCGAAAAAAACTCATCGCAGTTCGGTAATAAAAAATAATCAATATTGCGGCTTTTTAAAGCCATTTTAAGCTCTTTTATTTTCATTTTTTTAAGATATTATTGTAGGCATAATCAACAACCGCCATTCATTTTATATCACCATGTCAAAGAAAAAAACAGCATATTCTTGTCAAAACTGCGGAGCCGTACATTTTAAATGGGCGGGCAAGTGTTCAGATTGTGGGGCGTGGAATAGTATGGTTGAAGAGTTTGAAGATGGTGGGCCGTCTCATTTTACGCGAATTGCTGATGATAAAAAATCAAAAAATACTTCAGATAAAAAAATTCAATTAGTTAAATTAAACGGTGAGGCTCAAGAGTTTCCAAGGGTTAAAACTAATATTGGCGAGCTTGATCGAGTTCTTGGTGGTGGCTTGGTCCAAGGCTCGGTGGTTTTAATTGGTGGAGATCCTGGGATTGGTAAATCAACTTTATTGCTGCAAACTGCAGAAAGTCTTGCTAAGGCGGATAATAAAATTATTTATATTTCAGGTGAAGAATCAGTTGACCAAGTAAGGCTTAGAGCCAAGAGAATGGGGGTTAATGAAGATTCCATAGAACTTGCAGCAACAACTAATGTTAGCGAAATAGTTTCTTCAATTAAGGCGGAAAAAAAACCAACTATTGTTATTATTGACTCAATTCAAACGATGTTTTTAGAAGAGCTTTCTTCGGCCCCAGGAACGGTTTCGCAGGTGAGGGCGGCGGCGGGAGAATTAACAATTTTTGCCAAAAAAAATAATATTACCTTATTGATTGTAAGTCATGTTACTAAAGATGGTCAAATCGCTGGGCCCAAGGTTTTAGAGCATATGGTTGATACGGTGCTTTATTTTGAAGGAGAAAAAGATTTACATTTTAGAATTTTGCGCTCAATAAAAAATCGCTTTGGCGCAGCAGGAGAAATCGGGGTTTTTGAGATGAATGATGTTGGTTTATCTGAAGTAACTAATCCAAGTGAATTATTTTTAACTTCATATGAGCATGATACCAGCGGCACCGCAGTTTTTGCTGGAATTGAAGGAACGCGCCCGCTTTTAGCTGAAGTTCAAGCTTTAGTTTCGCCATCATTTATGCCAACACCGCGCAGAGCCGTTGTTGGCTGGGATTTAAATCGTTTAGCCATGATTATTGCGGTTTTAAATAATCGTTTTGGCTTAAATTTATTTGATAAAGAAGTTTATTTAAATGTGGTTGGTGGATTAAAAATCGTTGAAACCGCCTGTGATTTGGCGGTTGCCTGCGCTCTAATTTCGGCGGCAAGAGATGCGGCGCTTCCCGCATCAACAATTGCAATTGGTGAAATTGGTTTAACTGGTGAAATTAGAATGGTAAGTAATTTAGAGGGAAGGCTAAGAGAGGCGGCTAAGCTTGGCTTTAAAAGATGTTTAATTCCAAAGGCTAATGAAAAAAATAAAAATTTTCATTTTAAACCGAAATGGATAGAAATATTTCTACGTTAAAAAATGCGATTCAAGAAATTTCTTTGTATGTAGATGAAAGGAAACCAGTAAGTTTCGGTGAAAATATTTACCAAGTTATATTTGAAACTGCAAAAGGACAATCTGTATTAAGATGCCAAGGATCTAAACACGATATTTTTCAAAGTATAATCGAGGATCATATGATGAATTATATGAATAATAAGGTTAAAATAGCCGTAAATACAGCTTTAGCAAGTACAGACCCTTTCGATATCATCCGTGTAATTTCTAAATACTCATCCCATGTAAGAAAAATGTCTAAAATTTTACAATTGCTATTTTCAAGTCTAATGAACCAAAACGAGAAAAAGAAATCAGTTTTTGAAATTGTTTACGAAGAATGGTACAATCAAGTTATACAACCATATGCACAAATTATTTCAAATTCTATTACTCAAATTATTCAAAACTATCGAACTCAATATCCTATCAATAAAGAAGAGTTGAAAGAATTGACAAACATTATTATTGAAATCGATGGGATTCTTAAAAAGAACTTTGAACTTTACGAAAATATAATCGAAATTCCTTTACAAATTTCAACCG
>CALBSF010000184.1 GCA_937927795.1 uncultured Rickettsiales bacterium | reverse complement strand
GATGACCGCGATAACATCTCAATTAAAGTTGAACTTTCCGGCAGAAGATATTTGGCAAGAAGCTTGGGTCAAGCCTTAACGCAATCAAACACAACTTTAACCATTCCAATTACTTATGATGATTCTAGCGCAGCTAAAGATATTGGAAAAATAGCGATCACTCCAATTACCGTTGGTCTTGACGCGGTTTTATTAATTGGAAAAATTGTGGTTTATCCACTTTCTTTTTAATGACCCATAGAGGCAGAATCGCCTTTACCTGCGCCAGATGAACCTTCCAAATAACTATTAACAGCTTGCGGCGTAAAAAATGCCAATCTTAGAGCAACATCTTTTTTAGCTAAAAGATTTCCTGTTCTCAATCGATTCTCATCGCTTTTTTCTTGACACATGCCACTTACATTGGCGGTTATTTGTGCGATATTTTCTAGCGTTATTCCAGCTTTGTGTAAGCGCGCAAATTTATCTGGATTTGAATTTTGTAATTTACTTAAAACAAGCTTAGAATAGTCAGCGCCGTTTTCAAAACTATTTGTGACCTGTGAATCATCAACAACCTCACCTTTTGCATTTCTAACTATATAATCATTTGAACTTCGCCAACCTATAAACTCAAAATCTCTATTTACACATATTGAGCCTCGCGGACATTTTCTTAAAGCTCCGCCGCCAGTAAAAACAGATTCATGAGCAATTTTAATAACTTCTTTGATTAATTCAGAATCCAATTTTGGCGACATCTCTTTGATCTGCCCTTCCAAATCATTTAATATCTTTACTTGTTTTTGTTCTATTATTTTTTCAGCATCCGACCTTCTTACTCTTGGATCAAGATCCAAAAGACTAGCATTTAAACCCCTATATGTTCCATAATAAACCGATTTCTCATCTGCGGCTTCTATTCTGATAACTTGTGATGGAAAAATAACTTCAGAAGGTCTCGCTTCATAAACCCGCGCTTCCTTCTCTAGAGGAACAAATGCACTTGCTACACGGCACGTATCTTCACTTAGACAAACTTTAATCGCAGGCGGCAAATCATCGATTAATTTTTTTACAAGAACTTGATTGCAAGCAACATTGCCTTCTAAAGCCTCCTTACTTCTATCAATATATTCTTTTTCTACGCGAGCACCGCTCTTAAAAACAACCTCGCTTTCCTCATTACGAGCCAAATCTTCTGAGGCGAGAGCGTATCTTCTAATAATATTTTGTATTAAAAAATACTGGCTTTGCAACCTTATTAGTGTAACAATTGAATTTCGATTTTCTTCACCATATTTTCGTATCAATTCCTCTCTTTGTTTTTCTACCTCATTTACTCTATCGCTGATTCTTGAAGGGGACTCAGGCATATCAAGTCTTAATTCCAACATTATTTTTTCAGAATCTGTTTGGTGTGAGTTTATATCGTTATAAATCTCCTTAACCCAATTATCAAATAAGTCAGATCCATTCAACAAAACATACACTAGCTGCTCTTTATTACCTTGAATTGCGCCTCTTAAATTAACAACATGATTTAGTAGGAATATATTATCTTGCCCTTCTAGTTGATTAAATAAGAAAATAAAATTTTCTTGATTTAATTCAGGCAACTCACCTTTAACGAATTTTTCAGCCAACGTCAACATCATTGTCTGTAAGGATTTTTTTTGTGGCTCTTTTTTTATTTCCCCAACTAAATAATTCAATGAATTTGGCGCATATCTATAATGTTTATTAGCAGCTAATTCTTTACCTAATTCAATGCAAGATCTCCGTCTATCTTGACCCTTATATCCTTTTTGGCTTAATAAGGCTTCCAAAACATCACCATCAGAATCATTTTCAAGAGCTGAGTTAAACATGGAATCAGTTGCTTCTGGATTCGCTGATGTCGTATCGAGCGATGGTGGGGGTGGCGACGTAAATCCAGAATCTGAAACGCCAGATGAAAATCCACTTGCACCACCACCTCCAAAATAACCCGGCGCATCAGGACCATATCCTGGCATAAAATAACCTCCCTCAACAATTTCAGGAAGCTCCCACCCCGGAGCTGGTGGAGCTGATGGCGTAGTTCCAGCAGCACCTCCACCGCCAGCGTCAGCTGTACCATGACTTTGATCTTCGCTTCCAAAATCAAAAGGTGGAGCTGATGGCGTAGGTTCGGCAGCACCCATAGGAAAACTATCCGCGCGAGCTGAAGATGGAGGTGGGGGTGGGGGTGGGGGTGAGGGCGAATTAAGTCCAGGAATACCAAAACCCTCTGGAGGAGGAGCATCACCCCTAGAGAAAAATGGATTTTCCATTGTTGAAAATGGACTTCCTACTGCCGCAGGAAGATCTAGAGGATGGGGAGCATCTGAGGTTAGCTCAACAGTTAAAGCTGCTGGCGTAGGTGCAAAAGGGCCACCAGCGCCAGCTCCAGCTGGATAACCACTTGCACCACCACCTCCAGAATAAGCCGCCACACCAGCATCAGGTCCTGGCAGAGAATAAGCTTCATTAATACTTTTCCTAATACTTTTCCCCACTTGATCGATTAATTCAAACAAAAACTTGTCTAATAAATCTTTATTAGATTCATCTACACACAGAGTCAAACTTTCTCGACCGAAAATTTTTCTTACTAGATAAATACCAATTCCATTATCACTATTTTTATCAACTTTATATCCCAATGTCACAGTCTCCTCCCCACCAAATAGAGCTCTTTTTTTATAGTTTAATGTTACTCTAATTTCATCTTCTGAAATCATAACTATTTCACAACTCGATCTTCGATTTGCAGTGATCTGTGAAGGGGTCGAGAAAGTCTCAAAACAAAATTTAGTAGCTTTTGTTTCGGCATCGAAAGAAAGCTTCGTAGAAAAAGATTTAATATCATAATAATCACAATCAAATTTTGATTGCAAATCACTTAGCCCTCCTTCTCCAACAAGATCCTTGATCTTCGACATAAAGTTAAACAAACTCAACCATAAATACTCATAACTATCAGAAGAATAAGAAAGAATATGGCGAGGCGCAGTAAATATAGAATCTAAATTCCAAGAACGATTATCTCTTCTTAACTCTACCGCCATTCTTCTCATGAGAGTTTCCCTAAAATCACCTGTAAAACCGCCTGTATTCATTTTTAATTTTTTTAATTGACAAAATATTTTCTAATTGTTTTAATCATAATTAATATTTTTAATCAACAAAAAAGTGATTGCAAATCTCGTAAAAACACATTCCCATATTTTTTTTTCATCAAGCTTCTTGATGATGTCTGCTGCTCGAATGTAGCCTAGCGCTACTCCTATTTGTATCCATATATCGTTGCTGGTTTTTT
>CALBSF010000183.1 GCA_937927795.1 uncultured Rickettsiales bacterium | reverse complement strand
TTCGTAAGATTCTGTATCATTCATCCAATCTTCCTTAACTTTGCAAAATAAAAATAAGTGAACTTTATTGCCAACAATTTGTGCAATATCATTTCTAGCTTCTTGTCCAACTTCTTTAATCATCGAACCTTTTTTGCCCAAAACTATTGATTTTTGGCTTTCCTTAGTAACATAAATTGTTTGATGAATTTTAATTTGACCATTATCAAAAACTTCATAAACATCAGTTTTAACCGCGATGCTGTAAGGTAATTCTTGTTCTAATTTTAGGAATAATTTTTCACGAGTAATTTCACTAGCAATAAATCGCATTGGGGCGTCAGTGATTTGATCTTCGTCATAAATCCAGCCATCTTTTTCACATTTATCGCATAAGAATTTTCTAAGTGGCGCAAGGCCTTCTCCGGTTTGCGATGAAATCATAAAAATATCCACAAAACCAAGCTCAGCAAGCTTTGCGGTAGTTTCTAATAATAAATTTTTCTTAATTGCATCAATTTTAGTAAGTATAATTGTTGGCTTAATATTATCTTTTTGTAAATCAGTAATAATTCTTGCGGTTTCGCGGTTAAAACCAACCGATCCATCAATTAACAAACAAACATGATCAGTGTCGCGAAGTGCTTGCCAAGCCGATTTAACAATAATTCTTTCTAAAATTTTTTCTTCTCTTGGAATAAAAATTCCAGGTGTATCAATCAAAATTAATTGCGTGTCACCATCCATCACAATTGCTTTAATTGAGTTTCTAGTGGTTTGAACTTTTGGTGAAACTATAGTTAATTTTTGCCCCAAAAGAGTGTTGGTAAGCGTTGATTTTCCTGCATTTGGAGAGCCAATAATAGCAATTAAGCCATGTTTTTTTGTCATCTTATTTTGTAATTTCTTTTTTTAAATCTTGTGCAATCATAAAAGCAAGTTCAATGCTTTGTGATGAGTTTAGGCGCGGATCGCAGTGAGTGTGATAGCGATCTTGCAAATTCATTTCAGAAATTTGCTGATTACCGCCAAGACACTCGGTAACATTTTGCCCCGTCATTTCTAAATGAATGCCGCCGGCGTAAGTTTTTTCAGCATTATGAATTTGAAAAAATGATGTTATTTCGCCCAAAATATCATCAAATCTGCGAGTTTTATAGTCATTAGAAGATTTGATAGTATTTCCATGCATTGGATCACAAGACCAAACCACATTTTTTCCTTCACTTTTTATCGCCCTAATTAAAGGCGGTAAAAATTCACCAATTTTATCCCTGCCCATTCTAGATATAAGCGTAATGCGTCCCGCTTCATTTTTAGGATTTAAAATATCAAGTAAATGCAATAAATCATCCTTAGTAATTGACGGGCCAACTTTAAAAGCAATAGGGTTAGAAATGCCGCGCATAAATTCCACGTGAGCTTCTTTTGGATTTCTTGTTCTATCTCCAATCCACAAGCTATGAGCGCCTAAAGCGTAAAAATCTCCGCTTATATTTTCTTGCTTTACAAAAGCTTCTTCATAATTTAATAATAAAGCTTCGTGAGAAGTAAAAAAACTTGCAGCAGTAATTTGCGGCATGCTTGTAGAATTAATGCCGCAAGCATTCATAAAATTAAAAATTTTATCAATTTTATTTACTACTTCAGTAATAGTTTTTTTACTATCAACTAGATGCTCAAAATCTTGTTGTAGTAAGGCAAACTCTTTGTTCCATTCATTAACTTTTTCCAAACTTGCATAACCATCACTAGCAAGAGATTTTAAATAATTTAAAGAAGCGGATGAGTAAAAATAAGCATCAATCAATCTTTTTGGATTAGGTTTTCTTGATTCTAAATTGAATTTTATATCATTAATAATATCGCCGCGATAGCAGGGAAGGGTGCTGCTGCCAATTGTTTCATATTCTTGCGACCTTGGTTTTGCATATTGTCCAGCAATTCTTCCAACCTTAACAATAGGCTTTTCAAGGCCATACATCAAGGTAATGGTCATTTGCACCATGGTACGAAAAAAATTGCGTAAATTATCATGAGAAAATTCAGCAAAACTTTCAGCGCAGTCTCCACCCTGAAGCAAAAAGGCTTCGCCCTTAGAAACCAAAGCTAATTCAGCTTTTAATTTTTTTATCTCTTCAAAAGAAACTAATGGCGGAAAGCTTGCGATTTGCTTTTCCACAGTTTTTAATTCATCAAGATCGCCATAAATTGGCTGTTGTTTAATTGGAAAACTCCTCCAAGAGTCTTTTTTCCATTCCTTGTTCATGCTTAGAAAATATTGATTTATGCGGCAATTATCTTATTAAATTAGGTCAATGTCAATTTAATTTACTTATTTACTAGAAAATATTGATTTTGCAAGGTGGCTACCCTATTATCAAACATGTTAGTTAATTTTTACCCTACAAAACTGTCATCTCGAGCGTAAGCGAGAGATCTCTAACGGGTGAACTCTAGAGATCTCTCGCTTACGCTCGAGATGAC
>CALBSF010000182.1 GCA_937927795.1 uncultured Rickettsiales bacterium | reverse complement strand
GATACTGATTATGAAGCAGACGATCATGATCACGACCATGGTCATTGCGGTGGTATCCATGTTAAAAATACTAATCCGCGTTATTTTGTTAATCCTCAAATAATTCAATTTTCAAAAGAAATTTCGCCATATAATGAGGGATGTTTGTCTTTTCCTGACGCTCGCTCTGAAGTTAATCGTCCCAAAACAGTTACGGTAAAATATTTAGATGAAAATGGTGTTGAAAAACTAGAAGAAATGAGTGATCTTAATGCAGTATGTATTCAGCATGAAATTGACCATTTAAACGGCATCACTTTTGTTGACCATATCTCAAAATTAAAACGAGATATGATTTTAAATAAAATGAAAAAATTAAAAAGACTATGAACCGCTACCGCTACAAGGCAATTAACGAAAATGGAAAATATGTTAGCGGAAAAATCGCTGCCGAAAACCCCTCAGATCTTGCAACCATGCTTAAAAGTAATGGCATGGAACTTGTTTCTTATAAGCAAGAAAGTAAGGGCGGCTCTAGCTTTTCTGACAAAGTAAAATCACAAGATTTGGTAACAATGTTCATCCACCTTGAGCAGATGGATCGCGCCGGCATGCCAATTCTTGATTCAATCAATGAATTAAAAGATAATTCCGAATCGGTTAAAATCAGAAATTTGATGCATGAAATTTACGAGTCAGTAAAAAAAGGAAGTTTATTTTCTCAAAGCTTGGCAAAACATCCAGAAATATTTAGCAATACCTACGTAGCTCTAATTGCAATGGGCGAAAAAACCGGAAATCTTTCAACATCTTTTGCTAGTATAGTTGATGACATTAAATGGAACATGAGCATCAAAAGAAAAACCAGAAAAGCAATAACTGGTCCTCTTTTTGGTATTATTGTAATGCTTATAGTGCTTGGAATTATGACCACAATTGTGGTTCCAAAAGTAACTGGATTCCTTGTCTCGCAAGAGCTTGCGCTACCATTAATGACAATCTCATTGATTAAATTTTCTGACTTTTTTAAAAATTACTGGTATATAATCGTCTTTTTAATACCAGTAATTATGGTGGTTTTTAAAATTCTATCAAAAACCCCGAAAACCGCCATGGCGATTGATGAAATAAAGTTAAAAATTCCAGTTTTTGGTAAAATTATCAATAAAATTGATGCCGCAAAATTCTGTCAATTTTTTGCGATGACTTTTAAAAGTGGATTAGACGTTTTAGACTGCTTAGAATCTGCAAGTAAAGTAATTAATAATAGCGCCATGAGACATAGTATTATTATTGCCAAGCAACAAGTTTCTGACGGACAGCCTTTAGCCAGAGCAATTGAAATGACAGGGCATTTTCCAAATCTCGTGGTGCAAATGTTCAAAATTGGCGAAGAAAGTGGTAATATGCAAAGTGCGATGCAAAATATTAACTTTTTTTATGAAAGAGAAATTAACGATTCCATTGATCGCCTTGTTGGCATGATTCAACCAACGCTAACTATAGTCATGGGTGGAATGATCGCTTGGATCACAATCGCAGTATTTGGACCAATCTATGGAACATTCTCTAAATTACAATAAACCTTACTTTATCGCCGCAATTGGAACCGATATTGGTAAAACTTTTTTAGTTGAAAATCTTTGCCAAAATTTAGTTAAAAAAAATATTCCCGTAAGAGCAATAAAACCAATTGCCAGCGGCTTTTTAGATGATGATTTAAATAGCGATAGCGCCAGAATTCTCAAATCTTTAAATCAAGAAGTTTCTTTAGAAAATATCAATCAAATCACGCCTTGGCGCTTTAAAGAAGCGCTTTCTCCTCATATAGCAGCAAAAATGAATAATTCTAAAATTGATTTTTTAGAAGTTGTTAATTTTTGCAAAAAAAATATTTTGCAAGCAAAATCGCTTAATCAGGCTATTTTCATTGAATCAGCCGGCGGTTTAATGACTCCAATTAATGATGATAAAACTTTTTTGGATTTAGCCTTTGAATTAGAAATTTCCGTATTATTATTAGGCGCAAATTATCTTGGCTCAATAAGTCAAACTTTATGCGGGGCGGAAGTCTTAAAAAATCGCAAAATTTTTGTTGAAAAAATCATCATTAATGAAGATTTATTTAAGCCCCATTCAACCAACATCACTGAAGTAATTAACAGCGTTAAAAACTTCAGTAAAATTGACACATTAACCCTTAACGATTTTATTAATGACCAATATTATTAACCTTGACGACCATAAAAAAGAAAGAGATGAAACGGTTACTCCACTAGATAAAATTTCTCTACAAAAAGAAAAAAATCGCCAAGAATGGGCAAAAAAAGCTGAAATTTTATGCGAAGCTTTGCCCTATATGAAAAAATTTGCCGGCGAAACTTTTGTGATTAAATTTGGCGGCAGCGCTATGGGTGGCGATAATAATTTGAAAAATTTTGCTAAAAACATAGTTTTATTAAAACAAGTTGGAATCAATCCCGTTGTGGTTCACGGCGGAGGTCCTCAAATTGGACAAATGCTCAATAAATTAAATATAAAATCTTCTTTTATTGACGGCCTTAGAGTTACAGACTCTGACACCGTTGACGTGGTTGAAATGGTTTTGGCTGGCTCAATCAATAAAATGATTGTAAAAGAAATTAACGCCGCTGGCGGTAAGGCAGTTGGAATTTGCGGCAAAGATTGCAATTTAATTAGAGCAAAAAAAATTACCAGAACTAAAAAAGATCCTGATTCAAATATTGAAAAAATCTTAAATCTTGGATTTGTTGGCGAGCCTTACAGCGTTGATCCTGAGCTTTTGAGCATGTTTGAAGATTCTGATATAGTTCCTGTAATTGCGCCAATTGGAATTGGTGATAATGGGGAAACTTTCAACATCAACGCCGACACTGCAGCTGGCGCTATCGCTTCAGCTTTAAATGCTTCAAAATTAATTATTCTTTCTGATATTGATGGCGTAATGCTGCCAAATGGCGAACTTGTTAGTCATTTAAACGCTGCAACTGCTAAAAAAATGATTAATGACGGAATAATTACCGGTGGCATGATTCCAAAAATTGAAACTTGCCTTCACGCCGTTGAAAATAACGTTTCTTACGCCCATATTTTAAATGGCGGAGTTGATAATATTCTGCTAATGGAAATATTCACCGAAAGCGGCGCCGGAACAATGATATTATAGTTAAATAAGATATTAAAATGACCATAAAACCAGAACAACTAGAAGAAATAGCTGAACTTAGAAGTCAATCAAATCAGACTCTTAGACCAGTTTCTCATGAGCTTGAAGAAATTTTATACAAACCTTTTGAAGTTTTAGATCACGGCTTTATCAGGGTAATTGATTATATGGGAAATGACTCAGCCGTGGTTCAGGCGGCGCGCGTTTCTTATGGTAAGGGCACAAAAAAAATTAATGCCGACAAAGGTTTAATTAATTATTTAATAGCCCATCGCCACA
>CALBSF010000181.1 GCA_937927795.1 uncultured Rickettsiales bacterium | reverse complement strand
AGAAGCTGAAAGACAAGAGGCTTTGAGAAAACAACAAGAAGCTGAAAGACAAGAAGCTGAAAGACAAGAGGCTTTGAGAAAACAACAAGAAGCTGAAAGACAAGAAGCTGAAAGACAACAGGCTTTGAGACAACAACAAGAAGAAGATGAAAGACAACAACAGGCTTTGAGACAACAACAGGCTTTGAGACAACAACAAGAAGCTGAAAGACAGCAGCAAGAAGTAGTAAGGCAAAGACTTGCTGCTACTTCTATGCAAAGTCTTTTTAGAGGAAATCGCGCAAGAAAAGAAGTTTCCGAATTGAGAACGCGGAAACAACAAGAAGAAGCAGCAGAAGCAAGACAAAGAGCTGCAGCAGAAGCAGAAGCGGCAAGAAAAAACACTACTTCTATACAAAGAGTTTTTAGAGGGCATGTAGCAAGACAGCAAATTCCCACTTTGAGAGAACAACAAGAATCAGCAAGACAACAGGCTTTGAGACAACAACAAGAAGAAACTGAAAGACAAAGAGCTATAGAAGAAGCGGCAGTAAGACAGCGACGAGAAGCTGAAAGACAGCAATATCAACAACAACACATGGATGATGCTTTGGAAAAAAAGCTTCCGATTCACTATATCACAGAAAAAAATAATAGAGAGTATTATCTTTTAAATGGTGAGGAAAAAGCGATTTTTTCTATTGAAGCTGAATCGTTTCCAGATGATGATGTGAATAAGGTGAAAGAATATGCTGATGCTAGAATAAATGAAGCATTGACTAAAGCTAGAAGTTACAATAATGTGAGTAAAAAAGAGATGTGTGCAATTATGTTGATTGCACAAAAATTTGATGGGATATCTTCGCTTAATGATGATGAATTAACAACTGCTCTGGGTTCGATGATTGGTAAAGAAATGAAAAGAGAGCTTGTTAATAAGGCGAGGGCGTTTTCAAGGGATTTTCAAATTATTGTTGGCGCTACAGATGATGGTGGGGTTGGTTTAAGAACTGGCAACTTAAATGATGGAGCGAAAGATGTGGGTATGAGATTAAAGAGAACCTCTCAGTCTAATGCTAGAGCGATTTGCCCAGATGCTTTTGAAAGCTTAAAAAGCGCATTAGATACATATTGTAATCAGTTTCTGCCATCTCCAAGCCCGCGTTCAAGGAGTGGGTCTAGCTTATCTGGTGGGTTTGAAATGATCTTATAACCCATTCCACGCGTTCATATCTTTTTTATTTAGGAAATAATTTAAAGGAATGGATTATAAATCAATTATCTGCGCAGGTTTTTTGCAGTTCAAAATGATTATTAAAGCTCTAAGTATCAATCAGATAGTTATTAAGCATGTGTTGTCTTTGGATTGTCACGCTTGTTTTGCAATTAAAATAATCTAATAATTAATTTTAGTTAAATCTATTTTTTGCGAATTTTGTAAAAAAAGATTAGCAAAACAACTGCAATTGCAAATAACAGCATGATAATATGAAGATATTTTCCAATTAATTCTTGATTATCTCCAATTGCAAATCCGAGCATTACTAAAATTATAGTCCAAATTGTTGAGCCAAGGATGGTGTAGATGCAGAACTTAGTGAAGTTCATTTTTGCAAGGCCGGCAGGAAGTGAAATAAAGTGGCGAAATCCCATTAAAAGGCGACCAATAAAAACTGATATTGAGCCGTGTTGTTTAAAAAAATCTTCGATTTTTATAATTGTTGCTTCTTTAACAAAAAAATATTTCCCCATTTTAAAAATAATCTTTCTGCCTAGAAAATAAGCTAAATAATAAGAAAAAATTGCTCCAGCAACATTTCCTAAAATGCCAACAAATATAATCATATATATATTCATAGTGCCGTTAGAAGCTGAAATTCCAGCGGGAATCATGATTAATTCACTTGGAACTGGAATCATGGTGCTTTCAATAAACATTCCAATAAAAATGCCAAAATAGCCAATTTCGTTGATGAAATTAATTAGGTTGTGAACTAGGAGTTGGAAGAATTCGTGCATATTTTTAGTTATAATTTTTAGTTATACCAAATAAATTATCTGTTGATAGCAAATCTAGACAACTTTGTCATTGCGAGCGAAGCGTGGCAATCCATATTGACGTTATGAAAGTCTAATAGATATGGATTGCCACGCTTCGCTCGCAATGACGAAATTTACTATCAATAGATTTAGAGTTTGGTATAATGTAATTTTGGTTGTATGGTAAAGCAAATGGACTCCCGCAACAAGTGCAGGGTCAATTTGTATTTACAAAAACTGAGAAATAAATTTTTTAATATCGGATTTTTTGTAACGTTCAACTCTTTTAGCTTCAATAATAGAGCGGATTTTTTGGTAGGTATTATTTAAATCATCATTGATTAAAATAAAATCATATTCTTCAAAATGACTAATTTCGTCGCAGGCTTTTTTCATGCGATCTTGAACCACTTCTTCTGGGTCTGAGGCTCTGGCTCTAAGTCTTCTTTCTAATTCTTGCATGGATGGTGGCAGAATAAAAATTGAGATTATGGAATTTTTATCAAATTTTTCTTTAATGCTGCGCGCTCCTTGCCAATCAATATCAAATAAAACGCAGCTGCCTTTTTTTAATTCATCTTCAACTAGATTTTTTGGAGTTCCGTAATGATGGTCGAAAACTTTTGCATGTTCTAAAAATTGATCATCTTCAAGTAATTGATTAAAATTATTTTGATCAACAAAATAATAATGTTGTCCGTCAATTTCTTGTGGCCTTTTTTTTCTGGTTGTAACTGAAACTGATAATTTTATTAGGGGATCATTTTGAATTATCATCTTGCAGAGCGTTGATTTTCCAGCTCCGGAAGGGGAAGAGATGATGATTAGGAATGGTTGATGATTGATGAACATTTTTTTGGCAGTTTGAAGTATGTTTTGCTAGTTTGCTAGAGATGAAAGTTTTGGCTTGGACCACTTCCTTGGACTCTAGATAGTTTTGCAAAGTAAAGCAGATAAACTCATGAGATCCTCGATGCTAAAGCATCAAGGATGACGAGGTTTTTTTAAATTAATTTCTTTAATTTTTTAAAGTAAAGCAGATAAACTCATGAGATCCTCGATGCTAAAGCATCAAGGATGACG
>CALBSF010000180.1 GCA_937927795.1 uncultured Rickettsiales bacterium | reverse complement strand
AAGGCGAAGAAGTTATAGGTAGTGAAACTAGAGTTAAAGTTGTAAAAAATAAAGTTGCTCCACCTTTCAAAACTGCTGATTTTGAAATTATTTACGGTGAAGGTGTTTCAAGAATTGGCGAAGTTATTGACCTTGCAGTTAAGAATGATATAGTTGAAAAATCTGGTTCTTGGTTTGCTTATAAAGGCAATAAAATTGGTCAAGGTAAGGAAAATGTTAAAACTTACTTAAAAGAAAATCCAAAAGTTGCAATTGAAATTGAAAATGCAGTTCGTGAGAAATTAGGAATTGCTGGTGGTAAAAAAAATACCACTAAAGAAGAAAAATCAGTTGAAGAAAAAAAGCGCAAAGTTTCAGAATAGTTTTTTAAAATTTAATGCTTTTAAAGGGTAGCTACGCTATTAGCTAGGTGACTTCTAATGTTTTATTGGGTTTATTCCCTAAAATTAAGTAAATCACCCTCACCCTAACCCTCTCCCCTCAAGGGAGAGGGGATTATATCGAGATTGTTTGGCTTTTTAAGTTCAAACAAACTAAATTTAGATTCCATTAGTCTAAATTAAAACGCTAGTTTTAATTTTATTGTTTTCGAGCCAAAGGCGAGAAAAGCAACGAAACGTTTTTACTTTAGCACTCGTAGCTCAATTGGGTTATGAATGTTTTGAGCTTTGGCTCAAATAAAATGCGCATGCATTTTAAATGAATAACGGGCGAAGGCTGCGCCTTAGCCCAGGCGTGAGTTGTCTTCGAGCCAAAGGCGAGAAAAGCAACGAAACGTTTTTACTTTAGCACTCGTAGCTCAATTGGATAGAGCACCTGACTACGGATCAGGAGGTTGGGAGTTCGAATCTCTCCGAGTGCACCATTCCTACACATTTCTATGAAAAAAATTCTATTGATAAGCTCTATTTTTATGATGATTTTTTCATCAGCTGTAGCTAAAGATTTGACGATTAAAAGCGATGCAAAAAACGAAATAAAGCCTTTTGATTTTAATGCTGCCTTTGAGGAAGCGGAAAAATATTATCGCTTATCTAAATCTTGGAAAAGACTTAAATGTGAGGCAAAAACCCATTTTTTTTGCAATAAAAAAGAATGCGTTAAAAAAACCGATAAATCAAAATCATTTTTAATTTTGGATAAGGAAAATGAAGTGGTGATGCGTTGTTTGGGAGAAAAATGTGATAAAATTAAAGCTGAATTTAATCAGGTTGGGGTGTTTTTTAATATACAAAGTGATGAGCAACCATTTGGGGTTTTAGTTAGAGTTCTTGGTGATAGTCGTTATAAGGAAATTACTACTATTGGATTAGATGCTTATATTGCTAATGGTAATTGCCAAGTGATGGTGGAAAAATAGATAGTTTATTTGGTATGTACCGAGATCTCTGGTGGATGAACTCATAAGATCTCTTTTTTTCGCTCGAGATGACAGTTTTGGTTTGTAGATTGAGATGGTGGCTTGGGTTGTTTTGAAGGCTTAAATAAATTAGAACAAACTAAATCAACCCAAACCAACCCAAACCAACCCAAAACTAACTCAAGCTTCCATTAACTATTTTTTCGCATGATCCTTTTGGAAGTAAAATCCATTCTGTTTTTAATCCATTAGATTTAGCTTCTCCGGCACATGAGTGGGAATTTTTTGCTTCTGCGGAATTGGCGCAGTCATTTTGTCCGGCTTTTACAACGCCAAAACATTTTTCCATTTCTGCTTTCGCTGCAAATGCTTGATTTTGTGAAGTAGCTAAAATAGCGCCTCCAACTAACATTGAAGTAATAAATTTTTTCTTTAAAGACATAATAATAGATTTATGATTAATTAATTCATTGCCCAAACCAAAATCGCTTTTTGCACATGCAAACGGTTTTCAGCTTCATCAAACACTACAGAAGCTTTCGAATCTATAACATCAGCCGAAACTTCAAAACCACGATAGGCTGGAAGGCAATGAGTGAATATGGCGGTTTTTTTTGCTAATTGCAACAATTCATTGTTTACTTGATAAGGCAGCAGAGTTTTTAATTTTTTCTCTTTAACCGCTTCGTCTTTGTCGGCGGCATCATTCATTGAAATCCAAGTGTCAGTAATTAAAACATCCGCATCTTTTGCGGCATCTTTTGGATTTTCAAAATAAGAAATTTTTGCTCCTAATTTTTGTGCTTTTTTTATTTCTTCATCACAAAAATCAAAACCATTTGGAGTTGAAATATTTAATTCATAACCAAAGGTTTTGGCTGCGTGTATGTAAGAGTTTAAAACATTATTGGCATCACCAAACCATGCTAATTTTTTTCCAGAAATGTCTCCTAAATGTTCCTCGATAGTTAGAATGCTGGCCATAATTTGACATGGATGGCTAAAATCGCTCAAGGCGTTGATAACAGGAATGCTGGAATGTTTAGCGAGTTCTAAAATTGTCTGATGTTCGTTAGAGCGAATCATTATTCCATCAACAAAACGCGATAAAACTTTAGCGGTGTCTTCGATGGTTTCGCCTTTTCCAAGCTGAGTATCATTTTTATTCATCACAACTGCGTGGCCGCCAAGTTGATTTATCGCCACTTCAAAAGAAATTCTGGTGCGAGTTGAAGTTTTTTCAAAAATCATCGCTAAATTTTTGTAAGGCAATAATTTTGATTGCTCTAAAGCGGATTTATCTTTTTTTAACTTTTTTGCTAAAGTTATAATTTCACGCAATTCATCACTTGAAATTTGATTTAGATCAATAAAGTGTTTAATTGTATTTTTTGCCATAAATTCTTTGCAAAAATTAAAGAGAATCTTTAAGCTGCTTTCCTTTGCCTTGAGAGCAAGAATATCAACGCTTAAAAGAAGAAAGAAAGGGATCAATTATATCTCTATTCATATCAACTTGTCAAGAAAGCAAGCCTTCTAAATTAGAAATGTTAAAAAAATCAACAATTTTTATTGCAACTGGAGGAACTGGAGGGCATATAATGCCGGCTCGTTCTTTGGCTTTAGAGCTTGAAAATCAAGGTTTTGAGGTGATTATTTTGGGTGATAATAAATATCGTTTTTATATTAAACAAAGCGATAATTTTGTATCAAAAATAATCAGTTCATCAAAACTTGAAAAATCAATCATAAAATTATTTTTTGCTGTATTAAAAATTTCTTACGGAATTTTACAATCATTATTTTTATTTTTGAAATTTAGACCAAAATATATTTTTGCTTTTGGTGGTTACGCAACCTTTCCAATTCTGATTGCAGCGATTTTTACAAAAACCAAAATTATTTTACATGAGCAAAATGCTCACCTTGGAAAAGTTAATCGAATTTTTGCAAATTATGCTGATAAAATTGCATTATCTTTTAAAGAAACTTCTGGAATTTTAGATGAGTTTTTAAGTAAAACTGTATTTACGGGTAATCCGGTTCGTCAAGAAATAATCGAGTTAAATGCTTTAAATTATACGCTTCCAAGCTTTACTTTAGAAGATGTTGTTGAAAAAAAATCGGAAAATAAAATGGGTTATGATGTGTTATTGGCTTCTGATTTTTATCAAGATCGAATCGAAAAGAAACCAGAATTTTTTAATATTTTGATTATTGGCGGATCTGGCGGCGCAAAAATTTTTAGTGAAATTTTACCTAAAGCATTTTTCAATTTAAAAGAATTTTTAAAAGAAAGAATTTCTATTACTCAACAATGTCGCAAAGAGTTGATCGATAGCACTTTTGCGCAATATAAATCTTTCAATGTGAGCGTTACAATTGATGATTTTTTTGAAGATATGCAGGGCTTGATTAAAAATGCGCATCTTGTAATTGCAAGGGCTGGATCGTCATCAATTTT
>CALBSF010000179.1 GCA_937927795.1 uncultured Rickettsiales bacterium | reverse complement strand
TTAAAAAACTTGCTGTATCGGTGATACAGCAAGTTTTTTAAGTGAAGATCAAAAGTAAAATATTGAAGTTAAAAAGTGTCAATCGTTTAGGGATATGCTATATATCTATTTTACCCCCACATGAATCGCCGCCGCGCCAAAGCTTAGATTCTGATATTTCACATTCTTAAAACCAGCATTTTCAATCATTTTTTTAAACTCATCTTGAGTTGGAAACTTTCTGATGCTTTCAACCAAATATTGATAAGAAGCCCTATCTTTTAACACCATTTCGCCAATTTTTGGAATTATTTTAAAAGAATATGCATCATAGATTTTTTGTAAAAAATAATCATTAACTTTAGAAAATTCTAAGCAAATAAATTTTCCTCCTGGCTTTAAAACCCTATGAGCCTCGTGCAACGCCTTATTTATATCGGTAAAATTTCTGATACCAAAAGCAATAGTAAAAAAATCAAATTTTTCATCTTCAAAACATAATTTTTCACCGTCGCAGCAAATAAATTCTAGATTAGAAAATAAATTTAAATCAACCGCCCTGCTCTTACCCACATCAAGCATTTCCTGATTAATATCAACCACTTTTATTTCGCATTTTAAATTTTCTTTTTTGGCTTTTTTTGCAATACGAAAGGCAATATCGCCAGTTCCTCCGGCCAAATCAATAATTTTTGCATCATCTTTTAAATTCACCTCTTCAATCATTTTATTCTTCCAAACTCTGTGAATTCCAGCGCTCATCAAGTCATTCATTAAATCATATTTTTTAGCAACATTTGAAAAAACCTCTTTGACAAGACCTGTTTTTTCGTTAATATCAACCTTCTTGAATCCGAAATCTACTTTTTCCATTATGATTTTAACCTCTGATTTTGATTTTGATTTACCACAAGAATCTATTGCCCAAGAACCATTTTTTCCTAAAGAAGAAACAAAAATGCTGGTTTTTAAAGATGGTAAAATCCTCGATAAACAAGTATTGCAGCTTGTCGATTTTTTGCAAGAAGGAGATTTATTGGTTTTTAATGATGCAAAAGTCATTAAAGCGAAATTATCGGCAAAAATTCTGCGAAATTTGGCAATATTAGATTTTAATTTAGATCAAGAAATTGATGATAAAGGCTTATGGCAAGCGCTTTGCCGGCCAGCAAAAAAAGTAAAAGTTGATGATATTTTGCAAATTTCTCCTGATTTTTCTGCTCAAGTTATTGAAAAAACCGATGATGGTTTTATTAAAATTAGATTTAACTATGCTGGCGATAAATTACTTAAAATGCTTGACATTCATGGCTTTACACCACTTCCACCTTACATAAAACGAAATGAAGAAAATTTTGATGATTTAAAAAATTACCAAACTATTTATGCCAAGAATGGCACAGCCGTTGCCGCCCCAACCGCTGGTCTGCATTTTAACGAAAAAATATTTTCTTTGCTTGAAGAAAAAAAGATCAATAAAACTTTTATTACCCTAAATGTTGGCGCGGGCACGTTCTTGCCGGTTAGATCTGATTTAATTACAGATCATAAAATGCATTATGAAACTTTTTTTATATCTAAAGAATCGGCAAAAATAATTAATGAAACAAAGGCGCGAGGCGGCAGAATAATTGCAGTTGGCACAACTTCTCTAAGGGCCTTGGAATCAGCGGCCAATTTAAATGAAAATCAAAATGTAGCTTTTGGCAGCTTTAATACTAATATTTTTATTTATCCACCTTACAAATTAAAGGTTGTAGACATTTTAATGACCAATTTTCATTTACCAAAATCAACATTATTTATGCTGATTTGCGCTTTTGTGGGTAAAAAAAATGCATTTGAAATTTATGATCATGCTATAAAAAATGGCTATCGCTTTTATTCTTATGGCGATGCCTCACTACTTTTTAAAGATTTTTCTTGAAAAAAATACCATTTGAATCTAATTATTAAGGCTGGTGATTTTTCTATAATTTTTAATCTTACAAAGATATGCACGGATTTCTTGGTTTTTTTGCCTTTAGAACAATAATTATTTTTATTTCAACCGCCTTTGCAATCGCAGTAGTTATGCTTGCTTTAAACATTATTACGGTTGAAGATTTATTGACTATTTTAGGATTAGAACCAAATTCTCCACAAGCAAACGCGATAAAGCACGTTATTTCAAGATTCCAAGAAGTTACAGGCAATGTTTTAAAAATTATCAGCCAACTTTTAAACAAAACTCTTAGCTGGGCTGGGGTTGATGTTGATTTAACTAAAATTAGAGTTGATACTCAATCAACTCCTTTAGATCCAAATGCCGCCGCCTCTAGCGGAGCTGCAGCTCCTCTTCAAGACGCGCCTAGCGCTCCTGCGGCAAATCCAAGTAAATAGTTTGTGATTATTGCTGTAATTAATTTTCTTAAATTAGTTTTCTTATTTATAGCTTTTTTTCCAATCTATTTTTTTGATAAAAACCACGCAATTTATTTATTTTTAAAATATGCTGGCCCTTCTTTTATTAAGCTAGGACAAGCTCTGTCAGTTAGACCTGACCTGGTTGGCAAAAAATTATCACAGCAATTATCCAGCTTTCAAGACGCCCTTCCCCCATTTTGCAGCAAAAAAGTTAAGAAAATTTTAATAGAAGAATTTGGTGAAAATTTTTCAGAAAAATTTATTGAATTTAATTTTAATGCAGTTGCTTCAGCTTCAATTGCGCAAGTTCATAAAGCAAAACTTGTTGATGAAAAAATTGTCGCCGTAAAAATTTTACGTCCCAATATAAAAAAAATCTTTTATCGAGATATTCTAACTTTAAAACTTATCATCAAAATTACCTCGATCTTCTCAAAGTTTTTTGCTAAAAGTTTAGATGATATAGCCAAGCTCTTAGAAGAATTAGCAAAAAGTGAATTAGACTTACTGCAAGAAGCGGCTAACGCATCTTGTTTAAAAGAAAATTTAAAAGATTTAAAAGGCTTTTATGTGCCAGAAATTTTTTGGAAATTTTCAACCAATAAAGTTTTAACTCTAGAATGGATTGACGGAATTGCCTTTTCAAATAAAGAGGCAATTTTAAAAACTGATTTCGATAAAAAACAAATCGCGCAAAACCTTGTTATCAGCTATTTTGAACAAGTTTATGGCCACGGTTTTTTTCACGCCGATATGCACCCAGGAAATTTATTTTTGATGAAAAATGGCGATATTGCCGTAGTTGATTTTGGCATAATGGGAAAAATTGATAAAAAAACCCGCCTTGCAATTGCTGAAATTTTAATCGGATTTTTAAATAAAGATTATCGAAAAGTAGCCAAACTTCATATTGATGCAGGCTTGGTTCCAAGCACAACAAACCTTGATGAATTAGCTTTATCGATTAGAAAAATTGGTGAATCAATTGTTGGTAATTCAATTAAAGAAGTTTCAATTGCTAAATTACTAGAAAATTTAATTATTATGACCAGAAGTTATAATATGAAGACTAGTCCCGAATTATTGCTACTTCAAAAAACTATTTTGCTAGTTGAAGGAGTTGGCGTAATGCTAGATGAAAACCTTAATATCTGGGATTTAGCAAGACCTTGGGTTAAAGATTGGGCGAAGAAAAATATTGGCTTTGACGCTAAAATTAGAGATGCCTTGCTTGAATTTATTGATTTTACAAAAAAGTTTTTGAATAACTATCTGTAAGGTAAGTGACATTTAAAATGGATTGCTTCGCTTCGCTCGCAATG
>CALBSF010000178.1 GCA_937927795.1 uncultured Rickettsiales bacterium | reverse complement strand
GTATATCTAGGCTAAATTCATACTCATTTTGGATGATAAACCCGGGTCCTACCACTCCACTGTCATGCTGAACTTGTTTCAGCATCCATGAGATCCCGAAACAATCCCCGCCTTCGCGGGGACAGGACATGACAGTCCTTTGGAAAATACCGTAATTTCATCCGGAATGGGTATATCAATAACAATTAATTATTTTAAGTGCGTTTGCCATGGGTATAGGGGTTAATTTTTGAGCCACTGAACTATTAATTTCAAAGAATTATTAACCAATTGAAAACAATACTTTTCTATAATTTATTTAATAGTTTTTTTTCAAAAGCAGCCAGATAAATTGCGCGGCGAATTTGTGATTATTGTTGAAAAAATTGATAAAAATGAAAAATCTTTTGATAATCAAGAATTAATTACTGATATTAAAAATAGCCTTGATTTAGGGCATTCCATTAAAGATATTTCACAAAACTTATCCGAAATTTACGGCATTCATAAAAAAGAAATTTATAAATTAGTTTTAGAGATATCAAAAAATGGAAAATTATAGCATTTTAAATATCTCACATAATCAATACTGCCTTGTGGTTGTGGCGATTTATTTTGTGATTTTATTTTATCTTGGATATTGCGGTTTTAAAAAAACCAAAAGTTTTTCTGATTATATTATTGGTGGCAGAAAAATGGGGCCAATAGTTGGCGCCTTAAATGTTGGCGCTTCTGATATGAGCAGCTGGCTTTTAATGGGTCTTCCTGGGGCTTTTTATCTTTTTGGATTAAATCAAATTTGGATGGTAATTGGTTTAATTTTAGGATCATTTTTAAGCTGGAGCCTTGTTGCTAAAAGGCTTAGAAAATATACTGAAATTAGAGATGATTCTCTAACTATTTCACAATTTTTAGAAAATCGTTTTGAAGATAAAAGTAGAATTCTTAGTGTTACAACTTCAATAATAATAATTTTCTTTTTTACCATTTATATCGCCTCTGGCTTTGTTGGCGGAGCTAAATTATTTTCACAATTTTTAGGAATTTCTTATCACCAAGCGCTATTTATTTCTTGCATTGCAATTGTTTTATATGCCTTAATTGGTGGTTTTTTGGCGGTGAGCTGGGCTGATTTATTTCAAGGCTTGCTGATGCTTTTTGTTTTGATAATTACGCCAATTTTTGTAATTTTTAAATTTGATTTTTCAATTTCTAGCGTCATTTCCACAATTAATGAAATTTCTCCCTCACATTTAAATCCTTTTTATAATCTTGATTTTTTTGCCATTCTTGGGCTTTTATCCTGGGGGCTTGGCTATTTTGGACAGCCTCACATTATTTCAAAATATATGGCGATGAAAGATCCACAAAAAATAAAAATAGCAAAAAGAATTTGTTTAAGCTGGATGTCGCTTTCAATGTTTGGGGCCGCTTTAGTTGGAATTTTGGGTTTTATATATTTTGCAAGCAGTCCATTAAAAGAGCCAGAAACTGTCTTTATTTCAATGACTTCGCAAATTTTTCATCCAATTTTTATTGGCATTTTTATTGCCGCAATTTTATCGGCAATTATGAGCACAATTAATGCTCAAATCATTATTTGCTGCAGCGCTCTTTCGCAAGATTTTTATAAAAGATTTTTGCGTAAAAATGCTAAAAATAAAGAGATGCTTTTGGTAACTAGGTTATTTTTGGTTTTAGTGGCAATTTTTGCTGGAATTATTGCTTTAGATGAAAATTCTTCGATTTTGTCATTGGTTGCAAGGGCTTGGGCTGGGCTTGGAGCTTCAATTGGGCCAATAATAATATTTTCATTATTTTGGAAAAAAACTACTAAAAGTGCGGCAATTTGCGGCGTTATAACTGGAGCGTCCGGGGCTTTAATTTTTAGTAAAATGCCATATTTTTCTTACGAGATTTTGCCGGCATTTTTGTTGTCTTGCTTGGTTATTTTTATTGTAAGTTTAATGACCAAAAATCAGGTTCCAAGCTTTGTAAATAGTGATTTTAAGAAGATTGCAAAATAATAAAAGTTTGTTACTATTAATACTCACAAAACAACCACAACAAACAATGCCCAAAAAAACCTATCAATTTGGAATCTTAGCGGAAAAAATTACCATCTTGTTTTTACGCTTGAAAGGTTATAAAATACTTATCTGGCGCCACAAAACTAAACTCGGAGAAGTTGATATTATTGCAAAAAAGTCAAATGTAATTATTGCAATTGAAGTTAAAGCAAGAAGAAAAAAAACT
>CALBSF010000177.1 GCA_937927795.1 uncultured Rickettsiales bacterium | reverse complement strand
ATTATTATCTATTTCTTCCTTGCTTGGAGAAATTGCTGATTTGGTTATAATGTGAAAATTATGATCTTTTTTATCATCTAAAACTGGCATATATCTTGAATAAGTGGTGTGAAGGCCAGCGTGTTTTTTTAAGAAATTTTTTACAATTGAATCTTCTAATGAGTGAAATGAAACCACTACTAAGCGACCATCTTTTTTAAGCAAATCAATTGATAAATGTAAAATTGATTTAAGTTCATCTAATTCTTGATTAATAAAAATTCTTAAGGCTTGGAAGGTTCTAGTTGCTGGGTCGAGTTTAAAATAACCAAAATAAAGAGATCTAACAATATTGGCTAATTCACGGCAACTAGTAATCGGATTTTCAGCTCTTTTTTCTACAATTTTTTGTGCAATTCTTTTAGCTTTTTTTTCTTCACCAAAAGTTTTAATTATTTCTGCCAATTCTTCTTGCGACGCTTGATTTACTAACTCATAAGCACTGTAAGAATTTTGTTTATCCATTCTCATATCAAGTTTTTCATCGGAATCAAAAGAAAAACCACGAGTTTTATCATCTAATTGCATCGAGGAAACGCCTATGTCAAGCACGATTCCATCAAGTTTTTCAACATTTTTTTGATTAAGAATTTTTTTACTTTCAGAAAATTTTCCTAAAGAAAAATCAAAATTTTGTGGAAATTTTTTAGTTAAATCTAAAGCGAATTTTTCTGCCGTTTCATCGCGATCAATTGCATATAATTTACAATTTGCTTTTTGTAAAATTGCAGTTGAATAACCGCCGGCGCCAAATGTGCAATCTAAATAGGTTTCGCCGTCTTTTACATCTAAAGCTTTCAAAACCTCTTTTAACATCACTGGTTTGTGAAAATCTAAATTATTTATCATTTAGAAATCCTCAATAAATTACGCTTTTCTTTGGCTTCAATTCTGGCCTTCGCCATATATTCTTCAAATTTAGCTGGCTGCCAAATTTCAAAAGTTGAACCCTTACCAACAAAAACTACCGTGTCTTTTATTTGCGCTTTTTTTAGCAATGATTGCGGCAAAATAACTCTGCCATCAATATCAATTGTAAGCTGAATTGAACCACCTAAAACCGTGGCTGCAAAAGCATCTCTTTCTTCAGAAAATGGATCTAAATTATCAATTGATTCAGAGATTTTTTTAATTCTTTCAATGTCGCAGCCTTCAATACAGCCATTTATGAATGATTCATAAACTACAATTCCTGAAAAATCATTATTTACCAAGGACGCACGAAACTGCGCCGGCACTGATACCCTGCCCTTTGCGTCAATTTTATTTGTGAATGTTGATAAAAATAAAGCCATTATAGGAATTACTTGGAAAAATTTGGGATATTCTGGGAAAGAGATCGGAAGAGCACACGTCTGAACTCCAGTCACAT
>CALBSF010000176.1 GCA_937927795.1 uncultured Rickettsiales bacterium | reverse complement strand
TTTATTTTCTTCTTGCAAATCTTGCATATTTTCATAATGAAATTCATTAGCAATTGCACGCAAATTAAAGCGCGGATTATTGTCATTAATATTAATTTCCAAATCAACTTTAGCGTCAGTTTGCAAAGATTTTAGATGTAAATCTCTAATTGCAAAATATCCCAAACCAAGATCAAAAGCCAAGTTTTGATTTAAAAACTCTTCATTCTTATAAACAAGCCTATCAAATTCAATATTAAACGAACCATTAAAAGATAAATTATTAAGCCAAAACATTTTTTTAACCAACAATCCGGGAGAAAAATAAGCGCTTTGATTGGAAATCAAAAAGTAGTTTTCAACCTTGAAATCAGCGGCCTTAAAATTACCCCTAACATCAGAAATCTTGGCGCCATTAGTAATTTTTATATCACCCAAAAACTCACTTTTTTCACTATTTAAACTTAAGTATAAATTATCAAAGGCAACCTTATTTGGCTCAAGCAAAACATCAGAAAAAATTCTATATTCTTTCAAATTTTCAAATTTTAAATTTTGCATTTCAAGCTTCATCCACTTTAAAAAAGAAGCAAAATCTTTTCCTTCTATATTAATTTTTCCAACAAATTTTGGTGGAATGGAATTATTATCAATAACGCCCCCAACCCATGCATTTGCAAGATCTGGCGTTTTAAAAGTCATCGGCAAAATTGAAATTTCACCATCTTTTGATAAAATTGCATATAAATTAAAATCCGTTAATTCTCCGTCAAAATATTTAATTTTTTTGATTTTGATATCAGCAGTAAGATCTATATTTTTAATATGATTGATTTTACTTAAATCAACATTATCACTTGCATTATCAGAAAATTTTACCACTTCATTTAACGCCTTATCTTGCTTAAACTGAGGCATCACAATTGAAACTAATTCTACCGACCACATATCATCAAAATCTAATTCTTTTAAATCTAATTTAATATCAACAATCGGAATCTTGCCAGTAACATCAATGATTAAGCCTCCACCGCCCAAAATTAAATCTGAATCTAATTTCAAATCACTAACATCAATTTGTCCTTCTTTATTATTTAGCTTCGACCTCCTCGGCCCCCTTCCGAAGTTGCATCAGCTAAAGCTTGGTCAAAA
>CALBSF010000175.1 GCA_937927795.1 uncultured Rickettsiales bacterium | reverse complement strand
GTAATACTTTGCCAAAATTAGGATCAAGAGATGACAGTGATCGAGAATTAGTAGAGCAACTCTCCGAAGTACTTCTAACCTTAGCTCAATCTACTGAAGTTCAAGCGAATACCTCAAGAGTCACATACGATGAACTAGAAGCAGCAAGAAATACCTTAGCTAAAGATGGATCCCAATATTCAGCATTAAACTTTAGTTCGCCACGTGGCGCAGGTGCAGGAGCTGGAGCGGGTGCCAGTGTTGCCGAAGTAGGTGCCAGTGCCGCAGCCGGAGCCGGTGGACCAAGAGCCCCAGTGGTTGCCGAAGAAGGAGGATTTCCAAGATCAGAAGAAGGAGGAAGATGGGAAAGAGCTGGTTCGGTAGCTAGTGATTTACCGGAAGATGGCACCCGTGATGATGGTCAATTTGCAGATGGGGAAGATATAGGATTAGGATCTTCAGAAGAAGAGTGGGGGCTGGCGGATAGATTACCAGGAAGGCGGAATAATGGATCTCAAGGTCCAAGAATGGGTTTAAGAAGAACTCCAGATCCAGTTCCAGCAGCGGCTGCACCTTTTGCTGGAGGGAATCCATTTGCTGGAGATAGATCTCCGTCTCCTATAGCAGCTCGTCCAGCAGCTCGTCCAGCAGCTGGACTTGGTAGTGCTGAGATAGATATGTAGTAGGAGGGGAAAGCAGCGAGTGGCAGGGATTAATCGCCTCCACTTTTTTAAGAGTTAAGAAGTTTCCTTTGTTGGACTGGGTTTTAAAACCCAGTCCAAATGTTCATATTTTTTTATTAGGAAATGGGCAGTAAGAATGGATCGCCAAATCAATTCCTGCCTGGGTTATTTTGGTGTCAATATGAAGCTGTTATGCTATAGGATTATAGTCAAACTAGTCAAATAATCATAATAATAAAATTTTCCTCTAAATTCACCTCTGAGAAAATTTCATTTTTGAATGGAAAGTTTTCAAGATCATCATATTGTTTTTGAATCTTTTCATCTAAAAATTTAATTTCAACTGTTGCTCCAGCACCGAAATCATTGATGGCAATTATGTTTCCTATTTTTTCTGATTTTTGATTAATAACATCAAGTCCAATTAAATCGCTATAATAAAATTCATCTTTTTTAGTTTTTTTAAAATCTTTGCGATAGGCAAAAATTTCTAATCCTTTTAGGTTTTCAGCGTCATTTCGGTTATTTACATCATTAATTTTAACAATTAAAATTTCCCCACCATTACCACTTTTTCCAATTACCGCTTTATTTTTATTATTAATTTTCAACTCAATTTTTTGATCTTTTTCATCAAAAAGTGGATATTTTTCAATTTGAGATGCGGGGCTGCAATAGCTTTCAATCTTCACTTCTCCTTTAATTCCAAAGACAGTGGTAACTTTTCCAACTAAGATTTTTTTATTCATTTTATTTTGATGTTAGTTTTATTCCACAATAATACAATCCGCTCTAGTTTTATGAGCCTTAGCGACATATTTATTACAAAACTCCTCTGCATCAACTTGATTAAAAAAGTTTCCAATTTGTAAGCGATAAAATGTTCCTCTTTTGCCTAAATCAACCTCTTCAATAAATGGATCAAGATCTGATAGTAATTTAGAATGAGAATCATTTAATTTAACCCAGTAATCATCGGCAGCTTTCTTAGAAGTCATTGCTGCTAGTTGAACTCTAATTGATTTTTTCTTGGCTTTTTGAGTTGGTTTTTGTTTTTTAGAACTCGCATTTTCAGATGGCTTTGCTGCCTGCTTTTCTTCTTCGACAACTTTTTTTGTCAACTCATTATTATTTATTTTAGTTTCATTTTCTTTTGCTTCATCAATATTTTCTCTCACCAATTCCTTGTTTTTAGGTGGCAGAGCAGGCTGAGGCGACACTCTAATTTTTGGAATAACATTTTTTAAAGATTCTTTTTTATTGCCAAAAATATCATCGTAAACAGAGCGATTTATTTCAGTTTCTTTTTCTGCACCATCTTCAATAACTTTAATTTGATCTTCTGGAGATTTTATAGTTTCAACATTGGCATCCTTATCTTGATAGATAAAATGATAAGCATTAATTGTGATATAAACAAAACATGCTATAGAAAATAAGCTCGCTGCAATCAAAAAAAATTTTTTTGTTGCAACTAAATTATCAGGTTGTTTTTGATTTTTTGAATAGCCGAAATCTTCCATTATCTTAATTCCTCAACTGCTTTAATATTAAAAATTTCAAGGCCAGTTTTTATAATTTTTTTAACTGCCAAAATCAAGTAGATTCTAGCTAAAGTAATTTGCAAATCTTCTTTGATAATAAATTTTAAATTTGGATTTTCTGTTCCTTTATTCCACAATGCGTGAAATTCGCCAGCAAGCTCTTGTAAGTAGAATGCAAGGCGGTGTGGCTCAAAATTAACTGCTGCCATTTCGATAATTCTTGGAAAGTTAGCAATTTTTTTTATGAGATTAATTTCTGATTCATCTTTTAAATTTTGCAAAATATTTTTGGAAATTTCTTGCGGAACTTCAATATTTTCAGATTTTAAATTTCTAAGCACCGAACAGCACCTTGCGTGAGCATATTGCACATAAAAAATCGGATTATCTTTTGATTGCTCAATAACTTTTGCTAAATCAAAATCGAAAGGAGCATCGTTTTTGCGTGTTAACATGATAAAACGAAGAACATCGGCGCCAACCTCATCAATTACCTCGCGAGCAGTGATAAAATTTCCCGCTCTTTTTGACATTTTTAATGGTTCGCCGTTTTTAACGAACTTTACCATTTGACATAAAATCACCTTTAGCTTGGCTTGTTTATTGGTTAAAGACTCAACCACGGCATTTAATCTTTTTACGTAGCCTGCGTGATCATAGCCAAGAGGCATGATAAAAATTTTTGCGCCACGATCAAATTTACTTTGCACATAAGCCATGTCGCCAGCAAGATAGGTGAAGCTGCCATCAGCTTTTTTAACCACGCGATCTTGATCGTCGCCAAAAAGAGTTGAGCGAAATAAAGTTTGTTCGTTGTCCGAGTAGTCGTCGGGCAGGGCGCCGACACCTTTTTCAGTTTTTGGAACTTCTAATTTTCCAACATAAATTAAGCCTTTTTCTTCGAGAATTTTTATGGTTTTTTCAATTTGGTTAGTGTCGTGTAAATTTTCTTTTTCAGAAAAATAACTATCATGTTTGATGCCAAGGGCAAGTAAGTCATTCTTAATTAATTCAATCATTGATTGAACTACAAAATCACGAATTTTTGGTAAATATTCTGCTTCTGAAATTTCAACCAAACTATTTCCAAATTTTTCTTTTAATTTTTCGCCAATTTCAATTAGGTAAACTCCGGGATAAAGGCCATTTGGAATTTCAATTTTATTGCCAAGAGCTTCAAGATAGCGCAAGTAAGATGATTTAAGCAGGGTGTTTATTTGCGATCCGGCATCGTTAATGTAATATTCTTTTAAAACATCATAGCCAACTTTTTGTAAAAGAGTTGCCAAAACATCACCATAAATTGCACCGCGAGTGTGGCCAACATGTATTGGGCCCGTAGGGTTTGGCGAGGCATATTCTAAATTAATTTTTAAATTATTTCCTAAATTTGGAAAAATAAATTCTTCTTTTTTAAGTAAATCTTCAATAATTTGATAAAAATTTTCAGGCTTTAAAAAAACATTAATAAACCCCGGACCCGCGATTTCAGCCTTTATCACGCCGTTATTTTTTGTTTGCAAAAGATTCTCAATAATTTTTTGCGCCAGCTTTTTTGGGTTATTTAAATTTTCAATATGGCTAAATTTTTTACTTGCAACCATCGCAATATTGCAAGCTAAATCGCCGTGAATAGCTTCTTTTGAAGGCTCAACAGTAAGATTTTTTAGCTCAATTTCTAAAAGGTCAACTTGATTTTCTTTGGCAATTTCTTGTAAAATATTGCTAAAAATTTCTTTAAATTGATTGAAAATATTAATCATGGAAGAATTAAATGGTTAGTGTAAAATATAAAGAAAGTTTGCTGATTGTATCCGTTAAAGCCAAATAAATCACCCTCACCCTAACCCTCTCCCCTCAAGGGAGAGGGGATTATACCGAGTTTTGTTTAACTGCTTAGATTTTAAAAAAAACTCGAAGTAGTTCCCTCTCCCTTGAGGGGAGAGGGTTAGGGTGAGGGTGATTTATCTGGCTTTAACGGATATAATCACCCAAAGCTTTAGACACAAAATTTATTACTGCAAAATTATAAATTAATAAAATATACACAATTCTTAATTATGTCGCAAGAGCCTAAAAAAATCAACTATTCAAGCACGATTTACTTATCTTTAAGGATTTTAAAAGAATATATCATTCCGCATAAAAAAACTTTTTTTATTTCAATTGCCCTAATGGTTGTAATTGCTGGAACAACATCATTTCACGCTTGGTTAGTAAAGCCGGCGCTTGATTCAGTGTTTGTAGAAAAAAGAGCCGGAGCTTTGATTATAATTCCTTTGGTGGTGCTTGCGGTTACTGTGGTTAAAGGTTTTGCTACTTATTTTCAATTATTAACCATG
>CALBSF010000174.1 GCA_937927795.1 uncultured Rickettsiales bacterium | reverse complement strand
AATAGTGGAAGCTAATTTTTATACAGAAATTTCTAAATTGCTATTAGAAGGTGCTATAAAAAAAATTATTAATAGTGGTTTTGAATATGAAATAATCACAGTTCCCGGCGCATTTGAAATTCCAGCAGTGATTTCCTTTGCTAAAGACAGTAAAAAATACGACGGCTATGTGGCTTTAGGCTGCGTAATTCGCGGAGAAACCACTCATTACGACTATGTTTGCCAAGAAAGTGCCAGAGGTTTAAATGAGCTTGCAATAAAAGAAAAACTAGCAATTGGCTATGGAATTATTACAGTTGAAAATGAAGAACAAGCAATAAAAAGAGCTGATCCTAAGCAAAAAGATAAGGGCGGATTTGCTGCCATGACTTGTCTTGAGATGATTAGGATAAAACAAAAGTTCTAAAAAATATGACAATAATCACAAACATCGAAGATCTGCACAAATTATACAAAAAACGCGTGCCTAAAATGTTTTGTGATTATGCTGATTCTGGATCTTGGAGTGAAACAACTTATAATGCAAATATTGCAGATTTTAAAGAAATAAAATTCCGTCAAAAAGTAGCTATAAATATCGATAATCGCACCACAAAAACCACAATGATTGGTCAAGATGTTTCTATGCCATTGGCGCTAGCACCTACCGGATTAACGGGAATGCAATGCGCCGATGGCGAAATTTTAGCTGCCAAAGCCGCAGAAAAATTTGGCGTTCCTTTTTGTCTTTCAACTTTAAGTATTTGTTCAATTGAAGACGTAGCTCAAAATACTAGTAAGCCATATTGGTTTCAGCTATATGTAATGAAAGATCGTGATTTTGTAAAACGACTAATTGAACGCGCCAAAGCAGCAAAATGTTCGGCATTAGTTTTAACACTAGATCTTCAGGTTTTAGGTCAGCGCCATAAAGATATAAAAAATGGCTTATCAACGCCACCCAAATTAACTATCAAAAATATCTTAAACATGATGACCAAGCCCAGATGGTGCCTTGGCATGCTTGGCACCAAAAGAAAAACTTTTGGTAATGTTTTTGGCCATGTGGGCGGCGTTAGCGATATGTCATCACTATCTTCTTGGATTTCAGAACAATTTGATCCAACCTTAAGCTGGAAAGATATTGAGTGGATCAAAAATTGCTGGGGCGGAAAATTAATTATCAAAGGAATCTTAGATGAAGACGACGCTCGTTTAGCTGTAAATTGCGGCGCTGACGCCCTAATTGTTTCTAATCATGGCGGTCGTCAATTAGATGGAACAATCTCAAGCATCAAAGCCCTTCCAAGAATTGTAGATGCAGTTGGCGGCGATATTGAAATATGGATGGACGGAGGAATTCGCAGCGGTCAAGACGTCCTAAAAGCCATCGCCCTAGGAGCAAAAGCAGCTCTAATAGGCCGCCCATTCTTATATGGACTCGGAGCGATGGGGGAAGAAGGGGTAATAAAATGTCTAGAAATTTTACAAAAAGAATTAAGCCTAACGATGGGATTTACTGGTCATCGAGATATTAAGAATATTACAAAGGATGTTTTGTATTGACAGAATACCTAAGCATCGATCACATTTCAAATCTAAAATCGAGATAAAATTAACCAAAAACTTTATTCAATCCAATATTTAATACCAAGTCTTATCTTTATATATAACCTCTGGGGTGCTATCTCAAACCAATCACCCTTACCCTCACCCTCTCCCCTCAATGGAGAGGGAATTGTACCGAGATTGTTTTTAACTTTTAATTTAAACACGCTCGATATAATCCCCTCTCCCT
>CALBSF010000173.1 GCA_937927795.1 uncultured Rickettsiales bacterium | reverse complement strand
CTTGACATAATCCGCAATAAATGCATTTTAGCATATCAATATCATATTTTGTTGTTCTTCGACTTCCATCAACTCTTTCTTCAGCTTCAATTGTAATTGCACCTGCCGGACACACCGCTTCGCATAATTTACAAGCAATACATCTTTCTTCGCCGTTTGGATATCTTCTCAAAGCATGTTCGCCACGAAACCTTGGGCTGATTGGGCCTTTTTCATAAGGATAATTTATGGTTACTTTTGGTTTAAAAAAATATTTTAAGGTTAGAAAATGACCATAAAAAATTTCCTTTAATATAAAAGCTTTAGCGATTTTGAAAAATTTCATTTTTTAACTATCTTAAAAATATACTACGAAAGCTGCGGTTAGCACAACCCAAGCTAAAGAAAATGGTAGGAAAACTTTCCAACCAAGTCTCATTAATTGATCGTAACGATATCTTGGCAGAGTAGCTCTAACCCAGATAAAACAAAAAAGCAAAATAAGTATTTTAAGTAAAAACCAAATTAATCCTGGAATTATATTAAAAATTGCGATGTCAAATGGAGGAAGCCAGCCGCCTAAAAACAATATTGTAGCGCTTGCGCAAATTAAAATCATATTCGCATATTCGCCTAAAAAAAACATTGAAAATGGCATTGAGCTATATTCAACGTTATATCCAGCAACTAGCTCTGCTTCTGCTTCGGGCAAGTCAAAAGGATGGCGGTTGGTTTCGGCTAAGGCAGAAATAAAAAATAAAATAAACATTGGAAAACAAGGTAAAATAAACCAATGATTTTTTTGTGCCAAAACAATTTCAGAAAGATTTAATGAGCCGGTTAATAGAACTACTGAAATAATGATTAGACCAATTGAAACCTCGTAAGAAATCATTTGTGCGGATGATCTAATGGCGCCTAAAAAAGCATATTTTGAATTACTTGCCCAGCCAGCGATTATGATGCCGTAGACTCCAAGAGATGAAGAAGCTAAAATATAAGTAACTCCTACATTGATATTTGCCAAAACCATTTTATCAGAAAATGGTATTACAGCCCAGCCAATTAAGGCTAAAACGAAAGTAATGATTGGGGCTAAAAAGAACAAAACTTTATTTGAATGATCAGGAATTATAACTTCTTTTAACATCAATTTTAAGCCATCGGCTAATGGCTGTAACAAGCCAAAAGGACCAACCACATTTGGACCTTTTCTAAGTTGCATTGCGGCGATTACTTTTCTTTCCATCAAAGTTAAGTAAGCTACAGCACCAAGCAATGGCAGCGTTATCAATAAAATATAACCAGAGATTGGTAAAATTTTATTTAAAAATAATTCAGTGAGTTGAGATAATATTTGTTCCATGAAAATAGCTTTCTTTTGAAGCGAAGGTTATGATTGGAATTTTAATCTGAGTTTTATAAAAAGTCAATTATGGTTAATTCAATCTAATCATTTAAGACTTACAAGGATCGGCAATATTATTTTGCCAGATTCCAAAATTACCACATCTTTTTCTAGGCTGAGTTGTGCCTTTTCTGTAGTTGGTGGGGCAATCTTGTGCACCGGTTGAAGGTTTAGTTTCTTTATATTTTGTGGCTGTCCAAGAAGGCGTTCCAAGTTCGTTCCAAGCAAAACTATAAGATGAGCCGTAAGTAATAGTTTGAGTTCCTTGATAATCGCAACTTAATAAATTACTTAAGCCAAAATCACTAACAAATTGATTTCTGGTTTTATAAAAAACTATATCATCAAAGCCATCTTGTGAGGAATTTGCAACGAATGGATACCAGTTTTCGGCGCCAACCGTTCCGTAATTATAAAAATATCCATTTGGACCAGTATAGCTTGAGCCCATATTATCTATTCTTAACATATTCCAGCCCTCATCAGAATTTGATGCTGGAAAGCCAGATGAAGAAAAAGAGACGATATTTTGTGAGGTTAAATTAGCTGGAAATGCTCCATATTGATTAGCTCCGTGGCTAATTATTACAAACATTGCTTGTTCATTTAAAGTGGTTGAAGGACAAGAGGTTCCCCCATTCGTTGCAGCTGGATCTTTCATAGTAATTTCCCTGACTGTAGAGCCAATTCTTTCGTGAATTTTTATTCTATCGCAATTTGTTGAATTGTAAGTGCTGTTAGTGTAGCTGTTATAGGCGTAAGTTGATGGATCATTGCCACCAAATGTTGATAAATTAGTAAATCCTCTAATAACAGAATATGCTAATTTATTGCCAAAGCCATCTTCAGCCATATCTTTAGAAAGCCCAAGGGCAGCAACTGGAATCATTCCATAAATAAGATTGGGGCTCCAAGTATTTTGCCACACTCCTGAGTTTGGAGCTGGTATCGGATTAGATTGCCCAGAATAATAAGGCAGAGTTCCGCAATCAATTTCCATTCCATAATTGGCATCACTTTTTGTTAAAGTAATTGATGCGGGGCAGGGAAGTCTTTGATAAGAGACGGTGAAATTTCCAAGTGCTTGATAAATAGCTTGAATTCTTTCTTTTGTGATTCTGTTTTTATAATTATTAATTACGCTAGTTGCAACTGGCATGGAGGCGCTAATTAGAATGGCTATTATTACTAAAACAATTGATAATTCTATAAGCGAGAAAGCTTTTTTTATTTTCATAATTTAGCTGCAATCCTTTACTAAATAATCTTCCCAATCTCCAAATGCTCCACATCTTTTAACTGGCGCATATACGCCGTTACGAAGTCCAGGAGAGCATTGAGTTGAGGATTCAACTAATTCACCATATTTTATATTGTCGCTACCAGTCCAAGTATATGACCCTTGAGTGAGGGTTGCTGAACATGGAAGTAAATTATAAAGTTTAAAATCTGACACCATCTCAGTTCTGGTTTTATAAAATAATATATCATCAAAACCGCTTTTATTATATCCAATTATAAAAGGGAAATTAGAGCCGTTATCTGTGTAAAAATCAGCTTTTCCCGCTGTTGACGTGTCGATATTTCCTGTAACATAATTCCAGGTTTCTACATCTAAAGATGATGCGCCATTTTGAGTTGTGGTTGCTGCGTTCCAAGCGCCAAATTTATTTGCTCCATAGCTTATAATAACAAACATGGCATAATTACTAATAGTGGTATTTGTTTCAATTATAAATGAACTGCTTGGTGTATAAATTCTTCTCATAATTTTAATCATATTTGGAGAAGATGTCATTGTTGTTGAGTGGCTAGTGCCAAATTTTGCTGGATCTGTAAATCCCTGCAATACAGCGTAAGCCAATTTAGAGCCAAAACCATCTTCCGCCGTTATGTTTGGAAGTTCTAATGTTTGTACTGGCACCATTCCGTAATATAAATTGCTATAAGTATTACTTTGCCAATAGCCAGAGCCATAGGCTGGCGGCGTGGTGGTGCAGTTTCCTGAAATTCCATAAGAGGGGTCAGTTTTTGCCTTATTTATCGGCGCTGGACAAGGAAGATATCCTTTTTTAGCTAAATGAATGCCCATCGCTTTGTAAATATCCTGAATTCTTTGATTAGTAATTTTAACTTTTTCATTACCACTATCAGTTACAGATAGCGACAATGCAGCAGCGCTAATCAAGGCGATAATTGTAATTACAACCGATAACTCTATTAAACTAAAGGCTTTGATTTTTTTGTTTTGATTTTTTTTCATTATTGCAGACAATGATCGATCATATCATTTTCCCAGACCCCAAAAGCTCCACATCTTTTTGTGGGATAGAGTGCTCCTTTTCTATAATCAGTGGGGCTACTAGGACAAGCCGTTACTGATGGAACAACTTCACCATATCTTGTATTGGTAGTGGTTGCAGTTGTATTCCAATTGACGGTTGTTCCATACAAACTTTCAGATTTATCAATGTCGCAGGCAACCAAATTCAATAAATCAAAATCTAAAGTCATTTGATCGCGAGTTTTCCAAAAAACTATATCATCAAACACATCGCTATTTGGCGATGAGGCGATTAGCACATTATCAAATGTTGGAGTTGCATCAGGACTATCAACATCATTTTCCATTTCATCTGCGTCAGTTGAAACTGTATTTTGAGCTGTGGAAGTTGCGCTCCAGCCACCGCTTTTATTAGGACCATAACTTACTATCGCAAACATGGCATCGGTTGTTATAACTTGAGCTGAAGAAGCTGGCTTTTCTTTTATTTGAATTCTATTGGGTGAAGTTATGCTGTTTATCGTAACTGTTGCATTTGTATTATCAGCGTAATTTGTAGAAGTGGCAACTGATTTTGATCCATAACCAAACTTAGTTGAATCGGTAAATCCAGTTAAAGTCATATAAGCAAATTTATTGCCAAATCCATCTTCAGCTAAAGAGCTTGGAAGATTAAGAGTTTGAGTTGGAATCATGCCATAATATAAATTTGTAATGGTGTTACTCCTCCAATATCCAGAGCCGCTTGCAGTGCAGGTTGCAGCAGCAGTTCCATAAGTCGATGTTGATTTATCCACATTTATAGGAGCTGGGCAGGGTAATTTACCATTTTTAGCCAAATAAATTCCCATCGCTTTATAAATTTCTTGAATGCGATCTTGAGTGATTTTGATTTTATCTTTGGTGGCATTATTTATCGCAAAAGAAAGTGATCCGGTAAGTAAAATTGAAACGATTAAAATTACAATCGAAAGTTCAATTAAAGAAAAGGCTCTTAATTTTGAAGGAGGTTTCTTTGACATTTTTATTTTTAAAAACTTGAAGCTAAATTTATATCAACAGTTTTTAGCTTAAGTTATTTTTCTTTGCAACAAACATCGATTATTTAAAATATAATAAATCCAATAATTGCAACAATGACACCGCATAAAAAATCATCAAACATCACGCCAAATCCATTTTTTAAATTTCTATCGCACCAGCCTATAAATAAAGGCTTTTTAATGTCAAAAATACGAAATAAAATAAAACCTAGCAGCAGCCAGAGCCAATTCATTTGCCCTAAATACAGGACAGGCAAAAAGGTGATGGACTGGCCAGCAAACTCATCCCATACAATACGCCCATCATCATGTACGCCCATCACTTTGGCAGTATGCCCACAGATATAAATGCCAATCAGAGACATGAGGATGATGGCAATAATGGTGTTCGATAAGCCAATTGCAAGCCAAATCGGGACGAACAGCAGTGCGAATGCAGAACCAAACGTTCCTGGTGCTTTGGGTGCTAGCCCTGAGCCAAACCCTACACCGCAAAACACGATGAAACGGTCATACCAAGACATCTGACGAAAGAGGATAGGGGGCTTATGCAAAGTGTTGATATCCATTAAATTGCAAGGAATGGTCTAAGCCATTTTGTTGAAAACGCAGACC
>CALBSF010000172.1 GCA_937927795.1 uncultured Rickettsiales bacterium | reverse complement strand
TTATGAAAAACTGGAAGATAAATCATCTTTCAAGGACTTAATCAGAGATATTTGGAATAAAAGATTCAAAAATATAGAAAGCTTTGAAGCGCAAGATTTGCAGCAGTTTATTAGATTTTATATAGAAGATAATTCTGATGTTTCTTGGTATTTGAGACATTTAAAAACGCTATTGGAACATAAAGTTAAATTATTTTTTCATATTAGATTTTTTGATAAACTAACTAACGATCTTTTGAAAGATTCTAATTTAGTGGATTATGTAATTGATATTCTTTCATTTGTCTTTGAAAACGGACAGCACTACTGGGATTGGACTTATGTAAGGGATGAACTTTTAGAAATTATCTATAAAAATTGTAAAAAAGAAAAAATAGATGATTTCTTAAAAAGAACTGATGCTCCTCAGGCGGTTATTGATAAGTGTAGGAAGTTTTTTACCCAATAGATAACTAAAACTAAATATACAAAACCATGAAAATAGGAATGAGAAAACCAAGTTTAAAGAAGATGATTAGCGCAAGAACAAGTCCAAAAAGATTTATTAGACACAGTTTGGGCTTTAAAGCTCCTAAAGGATGGGGATGGCTTACTAATCCCAAGAAAGCTGCGTATAATAGAGCTTATAGTCGCACCACTTTTAGTATTTTTGGTATTTTGAAAAAACTATTGAAGTAACTTTGCCAAGAATATAGTTCTTATTAAGATTTTTTTTACAAAAGTTACATTATAGTTATTTTACTTTTTTGTAATTAAGAACAGATGATCAGGGGGGCATAAATGGGGGCATATAAGATTTCTCTAAAGCTACAAAATCAATAACTACAATGCTTTAACTAGCTTAATATGACTGTCGTCACTCTTTTTTTAATGGCGCAATTATGTTTGAACATTACAAAAAGCCATTAGCCTCTAAAGAAAAATTCCTAAATCGCCTCTTATATCACAGTTTTCTAGCCTTATTGGTCACCATAATTTCCCTTTTAATTGGAGTTCTAGGATATCACACTTTCGAAAAATTAGAATGGATTGATTCGCTTTTAAATGCCTCAATGATTCTTGGTGGAATGGGACCAGTTGCGATTTTACAAACCGAAAACGGAAAATTATTCGCCTCATTTTACGCCTTATTTTCTGGCACAATATTTCTAGTATCAGTTGGAATTCTAATCGCTCCGATATTACACCGTTTTTTGCATAAATTTCATCTTGAGGATGAGGGTAAATGAGGAGAAAAGTGTCTATCGTTTCTTTCTAATTAAGATTTTATTTCTGTATTTTTTAAGTTAAAAATGGTATTATTTATTGTCTCAAGAAGCCTGATATTTCTTGGCTAGAATATATTAAGAAATAAAGAAAGGCAGCTTGATGCCTATAATTTAAAAGAAAATCAAAATGATTTTGCCAAATAAACTTAGCATTGCAAACCAGCTTGAGCTAAACCAAGCAGAAGAAAAAATCAGTAAGCAAAAGGCTAAACAGCTTTTTGAAAGTGGAGAAATAAATCAAATTGAAGTTGGAACTTTTAAGGGGCTGGCGCAAATTCACGCTTATTTATTTAGCGACATTTACGAATTTGCAGGAAAAGTGCGCGAGGTTAATATTTCCAAAGGAAATTTTCGCTTTGCACCTCTGGTTTATCTGGCACAATCTTTAGAAAATATAACCAAAATGCCACAAAGCAATTTTAATGAGATTATTGAAAAATATGTTGAGATGAATATTGCTCACCCCTTTCGCGAAGGCAATGGTCGCGCTACTAGAATTTGGCTGGATTTAATTTTGAAAAAAGAAATAAAACGCGTGATTGATTGGAATCTTGTTGATAAGTCAGATTATCTAATGGCAATGGAGCGCAGCGTTATCAAAGATGTCGAAATTAAGAGCCTTCTTTTGCAGGCACTTACTGATAAAATTGACGATCGTGAAATTTTTATGAAGGGGATTGATATAAGTTATTTTTATGAGGGGTATAGTGAGTTTAGGATTGAGGATTTGTAATTTGAATCTGCAAAATAAATTGGATTTTATGGTTTATGGACCCGACCCCTTTACGGTATAATCAAATTTTTAAAACCTCACTTTATATAAATGGCTACCTAGTGAAAATTTAGCAAGAATAGTAGCTGGTGGCG
>CALBSF010000171.1 GCA_937927795.1 uncultured Rickettsiales bacterium | reverse complement strand
ATAACATAACCCCTTTCTTCTTCTATGTGGAAATGAGAACCTATTTGATAGGGGGAGAATTTTTTGAATGTTCCTATGGGTCTTTTGTAGCGGTGGGCGATTGTTGGTTTGGGCGGCAGTGTCGTTGTTGATAGCATCAATTCTTTTTTTAATCCAGCAATTCCAAATTGGCTTTCTAAATCCCATGCTTCACCTTTTTCTTTTATCATATCATCCATTTCTTTTCTTAAAACCTCTTCTTGCTCTTTCAACTTCCTTCTGATTATTTCTTGAATTTCGCGCTCTAATTCTTGCTTATTTTTCCTTGCCTCTTCTAATTGAGCTTCAACGCTTTGCTGAGCAGAGGCAGATTGCTCAATTTTTGATTTTAAAAGTTGATTATATGCAAAAATTTTTCGAGACTCTTTTTTTAGCCGTGCAACCCTTTCTTCTAAAGCATTTATTTCGATACTTAGCCCAAAATTTCTTTTATGTGCAGCATCCGCTTTTTTTTTAGCGCCTTCTCCTAGCGCTTTTAAATCTTTGATGTGAGCTGCAATGCCTAAATCTTTTTTGACATCCTCTAGCCTTTTTTTGGCGCGACTAGTCAATGCATCTAAAGCCTTAACTTCATCAGAAGAGCTCTCAATTTTTCGTAGTATTTCCTCATATTCAAGTTGTTTTAAGGTTATTTGATCTTCTATATTTCTTAATTTTCTTGGAAAAGTCTCATATTGTCTGCGCGCCTCTTCAATTTTTTCTTTAAGCCTAGAGTGTTCAGTTTCTAGTGTTAAATTATCACGAAATATTTTAGATAATAGATCTACTTTATGCCTATAGTCTTCTGTAACTAAATCCGCCTCATGAATTTTGCTGCCAATTTGCTCTTCATATTGAGCAAAATCATCTTTAATTTTATCTTCAAGAGAGGATTTTTCAAAACGAAGTTGTTCTATAGTAAGAATTGATCGCCTTTTTTTATCCTCTAATTTTATAAGTTCAAACTGCAAAGATTGAATTTTTTCTTCTGTTTTTATAATTAGATGACCTCGTTCTTCTAAAAAAGGATATGAGGCTTCAAGTTGCAATTGATTTTGCTGTATTTCTTTTTCTAATTCTTCTACCTTTCTTTTTCTCTCATCTATTTCTTTGGCAAGTTCTTGAAGTCCAGATCTTAAAAATGACGAGTAAGATAATGTGGTATCTTTAGATGAAGTATCTTCTTCCACTTCTTTGGCAAAACCCATGCCAGGGGCTGCATCTTCGCCAAAGCTTATAGATGGCAGCCATAATGATATAGCAGCTTTATTGCCAATTGTTTCTAAAAGATATTTAGTAATAAATTCATCTGATTTTTCAAAAATATCTTCTGGTAGATTTAACTTTATTTTAGAAAAAATATCTGATCTTGTTAAGTTTCTTAACAAAATTTTGGGGCTTAAAATAATACTTTCTAGCAATGATAATTCTTTGAGCGAGAAAGCTGTCCTTTCATCTAAAATACAATTTGCAAAAGCAGATATTGTATTTTCACTTTTTTTATTATCGCTTATTGTTTTAGTAATGTGGGCAAGAAAATTTATTTCATCCAGCGAAATAGCTCTGATTCTAAATCCCGGATTGCTTATTGCTAATTCGTTACGTTGAATAAATTTTTCGCGCTCCGCTTTAAAAATTCTTAAATATTTAGCATCTACCGTTGAATCAAAATCTTTTCTTAATTCACCTCTTTCTGAAGGATCCATGCTTATACCATTATTGTTATTTTTTTAGTTGAGATCCTAATAAGACGCTTGCAATAGGCTTGCCAATAGATGATGTATTATATTGTAATAACTTCTCAGCTATTAAACAAGGTCTTAAAACCACTCCAGTCCCAGCCTCAACCCCCATGGCTCCTCCATCACCTACAATTTCTACACCAAAACCACCTAGCTCACCTACACCTCTTCCAAGCCCAACCCCATTCAAAAACCCAACCGACTCCATAGAAACATTCCCAAGCG
>CALBSF010000170.1 GCA_937927795.1 uncultured Rickettsiales bacterium | reverse complement strand
TCATCTCAGTTTGGTCAAATTGACCAGCCCTATGTTTTGAGGATTTTTTGGCTTCTTCTAATTTTTCTTCATCCGTTAACTCCTCACCATTTTCAACTTCTACGCCTTCTTTTTTTTCATTTTTAGAAGTTGAATCTAAAGTTTTTGCAGTAGATTTTTTAGCTTGGTTTTTGTTGTTAGCTTCTTTAATCTGCTTTTTCATAAAAAAAGAAAGCGATTGCTGATTTTGCTTAGACATACTAGAATTTGTTTTTATTTTCAAATTTGCTTTAAAAATCCATTTTTATCATCCATAACCAATTTTGCAAGTGATTGAACCTTTTTTATCTAAAGAATTTATAGCGATAATTCTAGTGGCAAGCTCATGCGCTTTGCTTGGGGTTTTTGTTTTATGGAAAAAATTATCATTTTTTGGCGATGCATTGTCCCATTCAATCTTGCTTGGATTGGTTGTGGGTGGTATTTTTAATTGCAGCCAAATAATAATTTTAGCGGTTTTTTCAGTAATTTTTGCTTTTTTACTTAATTCTAGTTTTAAAAATAATTATTTTTCCAAAGATACCATAATAGCAGTTTTTTCTTATCTTTTTGTCTCTTTTGCAATGATTTTAAGTGATGTTTTGTCACAAAATTTTGATTTACATGATTATGTTTTTGGCGATATTTCTTCAGTTGTAAATAGCGATATAATTGGTCTTCTGATCATATTTTTTGTGGTTGCAACATTTTCATTTTTTACTTTTAAGAAAATTTTATTAATTAGTATTAATCAAGATTTAGCAAAATTAGACGGTATAAAATGTGAATTTTGGAATTTATTTTCACTCATCTTGCTATCACTTGTTATCGCTTTTTCAGCAAGAATTGTGGGGATATTTTTAATGACCGCGCTTCTTATTTTACCAGCTGCCATCGCCAGAATTTTTTCTGTTTCTGCCAAAATGATGATGATTTTAAGTTTAATAATTGCGATTATTTTTTCCGCAATATCTTTTGTAATTTCAAATAGTTACAACATCACAATTAGCTCTCTGCTTATTGCGATGTTATCTTTGGTTTTTGTGAGTTTTATTGCATTAAAAAATGAGTAAATTTGATAAAAAAACAGCAATAGTTTTATTTAATTTAGGTGGGCCAGATAAAATTGAATCAGTAAGGCCTTTTTTGTTTAATCTTTTTAATGATAAGGCGATTATTAGCTTGGTGCAGCCATTTCGTTTTTTATTAGCAAAATTAATTTCATCAAAAAGAACAAAAACTGCTAGTGAAATTTATCAACAAATTGGCGGAAAATCTCCGCTGCTTGAAATTACAACGGCTCAAGCCCATGAGCTTGAAAAAGAATTATCTTTTTTTGGAAATTTTAAAGTTTTTATTGCAATGCGTTATTGGAAACCATTTGCAAATGAGGCGATAAAAAAAATTATTGAATATAATCCAAATGAAATAATTTTATTGCCGCTATATCCACAATTTTCAAGCGCCACAACCGCTTCATCAATAAAAGATTTTAAAGAAAATTTTGCGAAATTTAATAAAAAAATTAATATAAAAACAGTTTGTTGTTATCCAACAGAAGAGCAATTTATAAGGTCTCATGTCATATTAATTAAACAAACAATAGATCAGCTTTATGATAAGAATTTAACTGATTTTCGTTTTTTATTTTCGGCGCATGGCCTGCCGCAAAAGCTTATTAATCAAGGCGATCCTTATGTTTTTCAAATCACCCAAACAGTTAATAAAATAGTTGAAAATTTTGATAAAAAAATTGATTTTTCAATATGTTATCAATCAAAAGTTGGCCCCTTACAATGGACGTCTCCAAGCCTTGAATTTGAAATTAAAAGAGTGGCGTTAGATAAAAAAATTCCAGTAATAATTCCAATTGCCTTTGTTTCTGAACATTCTGAAACTTTAGTTGAGCTTGATATTGAATATAAACATTTAGCAAAATCTTTGGGAATTGTTGACTATCTAAGAGTTCCGGCTCTAAATGTGGAGGGGCATTTCATTAAAAATTTATCACAAATTTGTCGAACCATCTCTAAAGATAAGGAAAATAAATGTTTTTCTGGTCAGGAAGTGATGAGAATTTGTCCTAAAAAATTTAAATTTTGCCCAAATGATCAATATTGATATTGAAGTTAGAAGTAAAAAATGAGATCGGAAGAGCACACGTCTGAACTCCAGT
>CALBSF010000169.1 GCA_937927795.1 uncultured Rickettsiales bacterium | reverse complement strand
ATGAATGTTTGGAAATAGTTTTGTGCTATCAATAGATTTAGAATTTGGTATATACCAAATATTTAATTTTTAACTTCATCTTTTTTGATTTTTATTATGTTGAATTTGTCAAAAATTGCAGGAACTTATAGATATTTCTCAACCGCATCCAAATTAGCATCCAGGAAACCTGCTAATATTTTTACCACAAATCATTCTGATTTTGAATCTCTACTTGATAAAAGCATAGGTGCTTTTAAAGAATATAAATTGCGTAAGGATGTCATTGAATCAATTAGAAGTGATTTTCATAGTAGAGTTGCTTATTTAAGTGAAAATGAAGGCGCCTCTGTAGCATTAGATCTTGCTAGTAAATACGAGGCTTTTACAAGATCTTTAGATTTAGCGATGAATGTAGAACTAGATAAAGAAAGGGAGAATCAAAAAACACTCAAAATAAATTTGGTTGGCACTAATTTACAATTAATAACCTTATATAGAGATCTCAATGATTTAAAGAATAGTAAAATTTTATCTAGCTTTTTATGTTATAAAAACTTCCCCCTAGCCTTCTCATCTAATGCAATATATCCAGCTTCAAATCGCAAAAATTATAATATTCATCATTTTGCTCTCGGCGAAATTCCAGAAAAACTATCTGCTGAAGAAAATTTATTATTTGGCGACAAATTATTAATGTCACTAACTCAATATTATCTTCCCTTATTTATTGACGAAGATTTAAAAAGCCAAAGAATATCTTGCCGAAGCAACAGATCGATAGTTGTACAAAAAGAAATGTCCTTATCTTGCGAAGATTTAAAAGAATCTTCAGATCCATTTCGCTCAGACTTTAAAATAATTCATGATTTATCAGAGAATACTTTAAGAGAAATTATTTTTGACATCACTAAGATGAGGCCAAGCCAACAAAATCCATCCATTAGAGCTGAATCTGATTTTGATTTACCTGCTCCAAAATATTATTTTACCGTAAGAGGCGTAGTTAGTTTGTGTGGGAATGCAGGAGAAAGAAGTTGAATTAAAACAACATGACTCCAATTGACTTCATCTGATTGAAGCAATGTAAAGCGCGGTTAAGACACTTGAGCTCCTTCTCTTCTTCTTAAACCTCCTAAAGTATCGACACCTCTTAAAGTTACGGTTAAAGTTACGGCTTTTTCGTCTAGATCCAATCCTCCTTCTTTTAATCCTTCTTCACCTATCTTTTTTTGCGCCCCTACTATTATTTTTTGAATATTATCTAAAGTATTCCTTGCAAAAACCCTGCCCGACTCTTTGTAATTATCAATGCAATATTGAGAAAAATTCCTAGACAAGACATCATATCTTTCTTGCAAAACCATTCTATCCACTCTTGGGAAAGATGTTTCTATCTCTGTGGTTTGCAATTTGTAATTAATGCAAGAGTAAAGCAAAAAGAGTGAGATATTGTAATCTTTTTGGAACTTATCAAAAGGATTTGTTTTAGGTGCCGTCACATCATAAAATTTAAACAATTTGCTAAGTTTTACAATATCTTTAGTGGTATCATTACTAACTTGCTCTATAAATTCATTGGTGCCAATTTCTTCATTTAATGGCGCCAATCCATATTCTACTTCAAGAATATTCTTTAAAGATTGATCAGATAACTCGGAAGATAATTCTAGACCATCTCTTTTTTTCGCAACATTGAAGTGTCTTGTAAAAGCATTGACTATTTTGTCGTAATTTATAGCTGTTAAAACTAAGCCTGCAACAATACTAGTTGTTAACATCATAGAGTAAAATCCCTTAGCTGGATCAACTACTTCAGCAAGCGGAGCTAATAATATTTTTCCCACTAAAAAAAAGAGAGCAATCGTAGACAGGGTTGCAATCGGAGATCTAAAGTCCTCAAGCAATCTTTCACCTAGGGGATTTCTAGCTAAAAAATGTCTTATAGGTTCTGCAGGAACTTTTTGCAGTGGAAAGCTAAAAGAAGGTGTTTCTAGTTCAATTACAGGTCGCGCCATAGTAAAAAATAAATTATTAGTTTATGATATAATACCATTTCAACTAAATAATTGACCATTTGATCTTCGTCTTTTTGGTCTAAAATTAGATTAAAAAACCTCTATGTATATCTGTATACATCACGGTTTTTTAATCTAATTTTATCCTTAAAAATACT
>CALBSF010000168.1 GCA_937927795.1 uncultured Rickettsiales bacterium | reverse complement strand
ATGCTATTTATTTAAAATCTATAAAAAAATGGATTAGGCTTGACGCTAGAGGCAATAAGCCGCAAGATGTTAATGCGCAGTTTGATTTAAACGAAGAAAAATTAGCTTATAAAGCTAGAAACAAGTTTAATGAAATCAATGATTTGGGTATTTATGCCAACATTTCAAAAGAAGCGATAAATCTTTATAAAATTAGCAAAAATAATTCTCAAATAATCGAAAATTTATTTGATAAAATTAATCAGCCAATAGCCGCAAATCTTGAAGATGGAATGATGATTAATTCTAATTTTTTAGATGGAAAATCAAGCCAAGAAGCAAAAAAAGAAGCGATTGAATTCTTAGAAAAAAATAATTTAGGTAAAAAACAAATAAATTTCCGTCTTCGTGATTGGGGCGTTTCGCGCCAAAGATATTGGGGTTGTCCGATTCCAATTCTTTATTTAGAAGATGGTTCAACAGTAACTGTTCCAGAAGATCAACTGCCGGTTGAATTGCCGCAAGATGTTGAATTTACTGGGCTTGGAAACCCACTTGCCAATCATCCAACTTGGAAATATACCGCCTATAAAGGTCAAAAAGCAATTCGTGAAACTGACACTTTTGATACTTTTTTTGAAAGCTCTTGGTATTACTTGCGTTATATTTCTTTAGATCCAAATAAAGCTTTTGATAAAGATTTGGTTAATAAATTTATGCCAGTTGATCAATATATTGGCGGCGTTGAACATGCGGTTATGCATTTGCTTTATGCAAGATTTTTTACTAAGGCATTAAAAAAATGTGGATACTTAGATTTTGAAGAGCCGTTTAAAAACCTACTTACTCAAGGAATGGTTTGTCATAGAACCTTTAAAGACAAAGCTGGAAAGTGGGTGCATACTTCTGATGCGATAGAGCAAGAAAATGGAAAATTTATTCATGCTAAAACCAATGAAGAGCTAGTTGTGGGCAGAAGTGAGAAAATGAGCAAATCTAAGAAAAATGTGGTTGAGCCAGCTCATATTGTTGAAAGTTACGGCGCAGATGTTGCTAGATTATTCATGCTTTCTGACACTCCCGCTTCAAGAGATTTAGACTGGGTTGATTCAGGAATTGATGGTGCTTGGCGATATGTTAATCGTCTTTGGCGCTTGGCTTTATCAAATTCTGATTGCTCAAAATTTGATAATCATAAATTGCCACTTGATAATGCAATAGTAAAATTAACTCACAAAACTATCGCTGCAGTTACCGAAGAATATGAAAAAATGTCTTTTAACCGTGCAATTGCTAAGATTCGTGAGTTTTCAAATGAGCTTGAAAAATTTGAAGTAAAAACAGATGAAGAAAAAGCAATTATGAATTTTGGGTTAAAAAATTTAATAATTTTATTCTCGCCAATCATGCCGCATTTAGCTGAAGAATGTTGGCAAAAGATTGGAAATCAAGGGTTTGTAAGCGAAACTGCTTTTTCAAAATTTGATCCAAATTTGATTATTGACAATGTTTGCAAAATTGCAGTTCAGGTATCAGGAAAGCTTAGAGCGGTAATGGAGGTTGCTAAAGATATATCAAAAGAGGAATTGGAAAAAATTGCTTTAGAAAATGATAATGTACAAAAATTTGTTGATGGAAAACAAATTAAAAAAATTATTATTGTGCCAAATAAGTTGGT
>CALBSF010000167.1 GCA_937927795.1 uncultured Rickettsiales bacterium | reverse complement strand
CACTACCCCGCTTGAAATGTGCGAAATAAAATTTCACATCAAACTTCCTATTTTCGTTGCGCGCCAATGGATTAGACATAGAACCGCCTCAATTAACGAATATTCTGCTCGCTATTCCCTGATGGAAGATGAATTTTACATCCCAAAAAATCAACATCTTTGCGCTCAATCTAAAATAAATCACCAAGGAAGAGATGAGGCTAGAGAATTAAGCGCAGAAGAGCAAAAAAGAGTATTAGAAATTTTAAAACAAGATTCTCTAAAATCTTACCAGCATTACCTTGAAATGATTAATCAAAATGAAAAAGGTGAAATTGTTGATGAAGGAAAAGAGGGTCTTGCTAGAGAATTGGCTAGAATGAATTTGCCATTAAATTGCTACACACAATGGTATTGGAAAATTGACTTACATAACTTACTACATTTCTTAAATTTACGCGCAGATTCTCACGCTCAATATGAAATTAGAGTTTACGCTGAAATAATGCTAGACATGGTTAAAAAATGGGTTCCTCATTGTTATGATGCATTTATTAAGCATCGCAAAGAAGGAAAAGAATTATCTAACGCTGCTTTAGAGGTAGTTAAAAAAATGGTAAAAGGTGAAAAAATTTCACAAGAAGAAAGTGGCTTAAGCGTTCGCGAATGGGGCGAATTGCAAAATTTATTAAAATAAAATGGAGGCTTTAAATGGGAATTGGAATAGGTGAATTATTATTAATTTTAGTAATTGTTTTTGTGCTTTTTGGCGCAGGAAAATTGCCGCAAGTTATGAAAGATTTAGGTAAAGGGGTTCGTGGTCTTAAAGATGGCTTAAAATCTGAGTCAAAAGAAGAAGATAAAAAAGAAGATAATAAATAAAAAATTGACCAATAATAAAAGTATAATCACAACTCAGGTAATTGAAGATGTTGTAAATAAAACATCTGCCGACCGCATTCCAATTCGCGATTTGGTTAATGCTATGGAATCTGTGGGATTTGGTTTGGCAATGATGATTTTTGCTTTTGGCATCATCATTCCTCTTCCACCTCCATTTCCAAGCATCATCGCTATTCCATTGGTAATTTTTTCTATGCAAATGGTGATGGGATATTCTTCGCCAAAATTACCAAAAAGATTTTCTAACTTATCGGTGAAGCGCTCGGTTCTAGCGATGTTGGTTCAACGCTCATCTCCTTATATTCGTAAAGTTGAAAGAATTTTAAGACCAAGACTATCCTTCATGGTTGGCAAAAATGCCGAAAAATTTATTGGTTTTTTTACCTTGATTTTCTCTTCATTTATCGTTCTTCCTATGCCTCTTTCTAATTTTATTCCAGGTTTTGGAATTTTAGTTATTTCTTTTGGCTTACTTGGAAAAGATGGATTAGTTGTAATCTGCGGAATAATAACCGGATTGACCGGCATTGCAATTTCAATCACCGCAATTTTGATCGGGGTTGAAGCCTTAGCTTATATAAAAAATTTATTTTAAAATGGATTTATCACAAAATAAAAAAGCTTTTTTAAGTTTAAAAAATCACAAACCAAAAGGCATTATTTTTGATTGGGATAATACTTTAGTAGACACCTGGCCATTAATTCAACATGCCATTGATAAAACAATGGTTGAAATGGGAAGGCAGCCTTGGGGCTTGGCAAAAGTAAAAGACGAAATTCACAAATCGATGCGCGAATCTTTTCCAGAAATTTTTGGTGATAATTGGCAAAAAGCTGGCGAAATATATAAAGATTCTTATCGCGCAGTAAATTTAAAACAAATGAAATTTTTACCAAATAGCTTAGAATTATTTGATAAATTAGAAGAAAAAGGAATTTTACAATTTATAGTTAGCAATAAGATTGGCAACACTTTAAGGGCTGAAACGACAGTTCTTGGAATTGAAAAAAAATTCTTTGCTATAATCGGATCACAAGATGCTAATTACGACAAGCCAAGTAAAGATCCGGCAGAATTAGCCTTGCTAGGCAGCGATTTAGATCCTAAAAAAGATGAAATTTGGTTTATTGGCGATAGCTTGGCTGATGTGGAGTGCGCTTATAATTTTAATTGCAGACCAATAATTTACGGACATAGCGACCACATGGTTTCAAAAACCATCCCTGAAAATTTAATTAAAAATGGCAAAAATAACGAAGGCGCTATTGCGGTTTATTTTGATCATTTAGAATTAATTGATGTTATAAACACCTTTTAGCTTGTTTTTAATTCCCCTTAACTTGTTTTTTAATCCACAAAATGGGTAAAGATGATTTTAGCTTGGTATGACCCAAAATGGATTGCCACGCTTCGCTCGCAATGACGGCGTAATAAGTTTGTCGTTTATTGCGGATTAAAGATAAGTTTGTTGTCATTGCGAGCGAAGCGTGGCAATCCATTTTCAGACATCATGCTTCCTCTTGGCAAAACAACTATTTCTCCTTTTTTCTAGGATCAAAATACAGCAAAATCGGGGCAGAAATATAGATAGAAGAATAAGTTCCAACCAAGATTCCAAAGAAAGTTGCAAGACTAAAGCTTTTTAAAACTTCGCCGCCAAAAAATATTAGCGCAAGCAATGATACTAAGGTTGTAGAAGATGTAAGAATAGTTCTACTTAAAGTTGAATTAGTGCTTGAATTAATTAGTTCAGCTAAATTCATTTTTTTATGACGGCGTAAATTTTCACGAATTCTGTCATAAATTACCACCGAGTCATTAATTGAATAGCCAACAATAGTAAGGATCGCGGCAATTGAGGTTAAATTAAATTCCAAACCCGTAACAGCAAAAAAACCTAGGGTTAAAATTGCGTCATGGATAAGAGCAAAAATTCCACCAAGCCCAAATTGCCAATCAAAGCGAATCCAGATATAAATCATAATAAAAATAAAGGAAATAAAAAGAGCTAGAAAGCCTTTTTTTATTAGCTCGCCTCCAACTTGCGGCCCAACATAATCAATTTTACGATATTCGATATTAGAAAATTTTTGATTTAAAATTTCTTGAATTTTTTTAACTAAAACCGCCTGCTCTTCGTCGGTTTTTGCAACGCGAATTAACAAATCATTGCCATCAATATTTTGAATTTGAACATCTTTAACTTCTTTCGATAAAACCTCTCTGATGCTAGAAATATCAGCCTTTTCACTCATTCTAGCCTCAATTAAAATTCCGCCAGAAAAATCAATACCAAAATTTAAACCTTTAATTGCAACCAATGCTAAAGATCCAATTATACAAACAACTGACATGATAAGCGCAAATTTATGCACTTTCATAAAGTTTATGCCGGTATTACTAAGTGAAGAGCGAATTAAAGAGAAGATTTTCATTTACGAAGCGGGGGAATTGGGGTTTAGGCTTTAAGAAAGCCGCCAAACTTACAATTATCTTAAAACAAAGACGCGATAAATTTTGTTTTTCAAAACATCAAGTAAGCCAAAAAAGCCTAGAAATGAAAGAATAAACAAAATTATTCGCGTCTTTTTTTTCAAGCAAAACGAGTAATTAAACTCGTCAAAAAAAACTTAAGCCGCAGCAACTTCTTTAAGCTTGCGAATTTTAGAAGCAAGTCTAGTTAATTTTCTTGCTGCAGTATTTAATTTGTAAACTTTTTTGGTAACACCACGCATAATTTCTGGCTCAAGAGCTTTAAAAGCCACGCGAGCTTCAGCTTCATTGCCAACTTTAATTGCATCATCAACTTTTCTGATAAAAGTTCTAATTCTGTTTTTTCTTGCGTTATTTACTTCTTTTTTTGCAGCGCTTGCACGAAGTGCTTTCTTTGCTGCTTTAGTATTTGCCATTGGTTAATTTTAAATTAGTTTAAATAGTTAAGGGCTGTATAAAATATAGTTTTATTTCAAATTAGCAAGAAATTTTATCAATTCCACCCATATAATTTACTAACATTGCTGGAATTTGAATTGATCCGTCTTGATTTTGGTAATTTTCTAGAATTGCCACTAAAGTTCTTCCAACCGCTAGGGCTGAGCCGTTTAGAGTGTGAGCAAAATGACTTTTGCCATCTTTGGTTTTATATTTTATCCCCGCCCTTCTAGCTTGAAAATCACCACAATTAGAACAGCTTGAAATTTCACGATATTTTGCTTGAGAAGGCAGCCAAACCTCTAAATCATAGGTTTTTTGAGCGCAAAAACCCATATCACCGCTGCAAAGTAAAATTTTTCTAAAAGGAAGTTCTAATTTTCTTAAAATTTCGCAGGCAATATTGGTCATTCTTTCATGCTCAGCATCAGAATCTTCAGCCTTAACAATTGAAACTAACTCAACTTTTTTAAATTGATGCTGACGAATCAAGCCGCGCGTATCTTTCCCAGCAGCGCCCGCCTCTCTTCTAAAACAAGGCGTATAAGCTGTAAAGCGAAGCGGCAATTCATTTTCATTTAGAGTTTTTTTGGCAACCAAATTTACCAAAGAAACTTCCGCGGTTGGAATAAGCCAATAGCCATCAGTAGTTACAAATGCTTCTTCAGAAAATTTCGGCAACTGCCCCGCCCCAAACATCGCATTTTCTTTAACTAAATTTGGCGGAGAAACTTCCATATAATCATGCCGCAGCGCAACATCTAACATAAAATTAGAAAGCGCTCGCTCTAAGCGTGCCAAGCCAGAATTCAAACTAGAAAAACGCGAACCAGACATTAAAGCCGCCTGATCAAAATCAAGCATTTTAAGTAGTTCGCCGAGTTCATCATGAGATTTTGGAGTAAAAGAAAATTTTTTTGGCTCACCAAATTTTTCAATTTCCACATTATCATTTTCATCTTTTCCCTTTGGAACTGCAAGGTTAGGAACATTTGGAATTGTCGATAAAATGGCATTTAATTTTTCATCAATGGTAAAATCATTTTCGGCATCACTTAACTGAATATTAGTTTTTTTTGATTCTTCCATCAATTCAAAAGCATCATTACCAGACTTTTTTAAAATCGCAATTTCAGCAGAAAATTTATTTCTCTTAGCCTGTAAATCCTGAATCAAAGCCTGTTTTTTCCTTTTTTCTTCATCCAAAGCCAAAACAGCCTCAGCTCTAAAATCAGCGCCACGATTTTGCATCGCTTCATCAAATTTATCAGGATTTTTACGAATAAAGTTTATGTCTAACATAGTTTATTTAAAAAATATTTTTTAGTTTTTTAGTAAGATTTTTTTGATCTTTTTGACTTAATTTCCCAATTTTTTGTAAAATTTTACTTTGAGTGCAATTAGAAAATTTCATTCTAATTACGGAAGTAGGCTTTAAATCAGTGTTTTCATAATCAGATATTTCTAAATCTTGCCAAAGAACAGAGTGTCTAGCACTTGTGATCATTGCCAATACAACAAAGCCTGTCTTTTTATTGTAATCATCGCTAGAAACAATAACTGCAGGTCTAATTTTAGAAAATTTTACATCTTCAATAAAATGAAAATCACTAACAACAATATCAAATTTGTGGTAATTCATATTTTTGGGTTTAATTTTGGGCTTAATTCTATATTTTTTTGTATTTTTGTAAATGCTTAAAAGCTTCATCATCTTCTTTAGAGTTCCATTCTTCAGCAAAAAGCTCATTTGAAGAACTAACGAATTCCATAATTTCTTTTTCTTCTGCTTTTTTTGCTTTAATATCACCTAAAGTTTGCTTTATGCAAAAAAGGATTATATCCTTTACTGTCTTATCTTCATAGGCAGCCTTTACTTTCAAAGCCCTATATGTTTTACTTGGAATATTAAGTAAAAATTTGTGATTTAATTCTGATTTCATAAAATAATTTGAATTAGTTTAAATTCATCAAAAAATATTATATAAAT
>CALBSF010000166.1 GCA_937927795.1 uncultured Rickettsiales bacterium | reverse complement strand
CTATGTGAAGTTGGTTTACTAGTTTCAAAACATCCGCCTTGATCAATTGAAATATCAACCATAACTGATCCTTGTTTCATTTTTTTAACCATTGCAGCTGTAACTAGTTTTGGAGCTGCCGCACCTGGAATTAAAACTGCGCCAACCACCAAATCAGCTTCTAAAACTGATTTTTCGATATTTTCTAATGAAGCGTAAAGAACGGTTGCCAAGTTTCCAAAAATGTCGCATAAATAACGAATTCTAGAGAGTGATTTGTCTAAAATTACAACTTCAGCACCAATTCCAATTGCAACTTTCGCCGCATTAGTTCCAGAAACGCCGCCGCCTAAAACAACAACTTTACCACGAGCAACGCCAGGAACACCGCCGAGTAGCAATCCTCTGCCACCTTGAGCTTTTTCTAATGCTCTAGCGCCAGCTTGAATTGACAATTTACCAGCAACTTCACTCATCGGAGCAAGAAGTGGAAGTGAACGATCAGCAGCACTAACAGTTTCAAAAGCAACTGCCACGCAGCCTGATTTAATTAACATTTTAGTTAATTCTGGTTCAGCAGCTAAATGCAGGTAAGAAAAAATAACTTGGTCTTTACGAATCATTTCGCATTCAGATTCTTGAGGCTCTTTAACCTTTAAAATCATTTCAGCTTTTTCATAAATTTCTTTTGCAGAACTTAAAATTTTTGCACCCGAAGCAATATATTGCTCATCGGAAAACTCAATTGCCGCACCAGCATTTTTTTCAACAAAAACCTGATGACCCGCATTAACTAACTCGCGAACGCCAGCAGGAGTGGCTCCAACGCGATATTCATGATTTTTAATTTCTTTAGGAACGCCTATTAGCATATGATTTAAAAGATTAAAGTTGATAATTATTTTTTGACTATGAACTAGCAAAAAGACCGAGTATAAATAAATGATTAGAGAAATTTTTGCAAGATTGAATTTTGAACGTTATTTACAATTTAATAAAAAGTTGCAACTAAATTTCTTTAAAATACTATTTAAGAGTCTGTTACCTTATTTTTTTTAAAAAATGACAATAAAACAAAAACCAACCTCACCTCACTTACAAATTTACAGGTGGAATTTATCTTCTTTAACCTCGATAATGCATCGCTTAACTGGGGTTTTGCTATATTTTTCAGTGGTGGCAATTTCTTGGTATATAGTCTATTACACTTACCAAATTAATGTTGATCAGGCATCACAAGATTGTGATTGTTTAATGAAAAAAATCATCGATAATTTGTTTTATTTAGCTGCAATTTCAACAACATTTGCTCTTTATTATCATTTTTGCAACGGCATTCGCCATCTATTTTGGGACATCGGCAAAGGTTTTGAAAAACAAACCGCCAAAAGAAATTCTTTATTGGTTATAATTATATCCTTAGTTTTCACCGCCCTAACCGTTGGCACAACAATTTATTTAAAACTTTTTTAGTTAATATTTATGCATAAAAAAAGAATAGCCCCTTCAACCAAAACTGGCGCTCATCACTGGCTATTACAAAGAGTTTCTGCGGTTCTTTTATTGCCATTAATTGTTTGGCTAGTTTTATCTTTTGTTCAGATAATTCAAGACCCTCAAGGATATATGCCGGTATTTTTCGCTTATCCTTTAAACGCAATAATGGGAATTTTACTAATAACTACTTCACTTTATCATGGCTGCCTAGGCATGAGAGTTATCATTGAAGATTACGTTTCAAATAAAACCAAAATGTATTTTTACATTATGTTAATAAACTTCATCTCAATTATAACCGCCGTAGCAGCTGTGGTTTCAATTATGAGACTTCATTTAATTGGATAATATTACAAAATAAATTAAATAAAATAATGTCAGACAAAAAATTAGGGAATTATTCTATAATCGATCATGAATTTGATGTAGTGGTGGTTGGAGCCGGTGGTGCTGGGCTTCGCGCTACTTTTGGTATGGCGCAAAAGGGGCTGAAAACTGCTTGCGTTACTAAAGTTTTTCCAACTCGTTCTCACACAGTTGCTGCGCAAGGCGGAATTTCTGCTGCGCTTGGAAATATGGGTGAAGATGACTGGAGATGGCACATGTATGACACCGTTAAAGGCTCAGACTGGCTTGGTGATCAAGACGCAATTGAATATATGTGCAAAGAAGCGCCTGACGCAATCATTGAATTAGAGCATTATGGCGTTCCCTTTTCTAGAACCAAAGAAGGAAAAATTTATCAACGCCCTTTTGGCGGCATGACTAAAAATTTCGGTGAAGGCGGTCCAGCTCAAAGAACATGCGCTGCGGCAGATAGAACTGGACATGCAATTTTACACACTTTATATCAACAATCTTTAAAACATAACGCGCAATTTTTTATTGAATATTTCGCGCTTGATTTAATCATGGAAAATGGGGTTTGCAGAGGAATTACCGCCCTTTCTTTGGTTGATGGCACTATGCATCGTTTTAAAGCTCATATGGTTGTGCTTGCAACTGGTGGCTATGGCAGAGCTTATTTTTCTGCAACATCAGCTCACACCTGCACAGGAGACGGCAATGCAATGGTTTTAAGAGCTGGTTTACCACTACAAGACATGGAATTTGTGCAATTTCATCCAACTGGAATTTATGGCTCTGGATGCTTGATTACTGAAGGCGCAAGAGGTGAAGGCGGATATTTAGTTAACGCCAATGGCGAAAGATTTATGGAACGCTACGCTCCAAACGCTAAAGATTTAGCTAGTCGCGACGTGGTTTCAAGGGCAATGACAATGGAAATTCTTGAAGGTCGTGGAGTTGGTCCAAATAAAGATCATATTCACCTTTATTTAAATCATCTTGATCCAAAAATTTTACACGAAAGATTGCCAGGAATTTCTGAAAGTGCGAAAATTTTTGCCGGCGTTGATGTTACCAAAGAGCCAATTCCAGTGATTCCTACTGTTCATTATAATATGGGCGGAATTCCAACTAACTTTAAAGGTGAAGTTGTGAATTTAAAAAATGGTAAAGTTGAAGTGGTTCAAGGCTTGATGGCAATTGGTGAAGCGGCCTGCGTTTCGGTTCATGGCGCTAACCGTCTTGGCTCAAATTCATTGCTTGATTTAGTGGTTTTTGGAAGAGCTGCCGCAATTAGAGCTGCTGAAGTTATTAAGCCAAATACTGCTCACAAAGATTTTACTAATGAAAGTGGTTTAGAGGGCGTTGAAAGACTTGATAAAATTAGAAACTCTAATGGAAAAGTTGCAACCGCAGATTTAAGATTAGAAATGCAAAAATGCATGCAGCATCACGCCGCAGTGTTTAGAACTGAAAAAACTCTGCAAGAAGGCGCAAATAAAATGCATGAAATTTTTGATAAATTTAATGATATAAAAATTGCTGATCGTGGATTAATTTGGAATAGTGATTTAGTTGAAACCTTAGAGCTTGATAACTTAAGAGCTCAAGCCTTGGTTACAATTAATTCAGCACTAGTTCGCAAAGAAAGCCGTGGCGCTCATGCTCGCGATGATTTTAAAGATCGCGATGATGAAAATTGGCTAAAACACTCAATTGCTTATTTGGATGAAAAAGGAAATATCAAAACTGACTATCGCGAAGTGGTGTTAAAGCCTCTTTCTAACGATGTTCAGGCTTTTCCTCCGAAAAAAAGGGTTTATTAAGAACTTAAAATAAATTAAAAAATGGCAGAATTTCAACTTCCGAAAAATTCACAAATTGACAAAAAAGCTGGTAAAATTTTTAAAGCCAAAGATGGTGCTAAAAATATTAAGGTTTTTGAGGTTTATCGCTATAATCCTGAGGATGAAAAAAATCCTTATATTGATCGCTTTGAAATTGATATGGATGAATGTGGGCCGATGGTTCTTGATGCGTTAATTAAGATAAAATCAGAACATGATAGCTCGGTTACCTTTAGAAGATCTTGCAGAGAAGGAATTTGTGGTTCTTGTGCAATGAATATTGATGGAACCAACACCCTGGCCTGCACTAAAGCTGTGTCTGATTGCGGCAATGGTGCGGTTAAAGTTTATCCACTTCCCCACATGCCAGTTATAAAGGATTTAGTGCCTGATTTAACTCATTTTTATGAGCAATATTATTCAATAAAACCTTGGCTGCAATCTGCAGATCCGGTTAATCCTAACAAGGAAAGACAGCAGTCTCCTCAAGAAAGAGAAAAACTTGATGGGCTTTATGAATGTATTTTATGCGCTTGCTGCTCAACTTCTTGCCCGAGCTATTGGTGGAATTCAGATAAATATTTAGGACCAGCAGTTTTACTTCAAGCCTATCGTTTTATTGTTGATTCAAGGGACGAAGCAACTGATGAAAGGCTAGATGCGCTTGAAGATCCATTCAAATTATATCGCTGCCATACTATTATGAACTGCACTAATACTTGTCCTAAGGGTTTAAATCCGGCTAAGGCGATTGGTTCGATAAAACAGATGATTGCTGATCGTAAGGCGTAAAAATGAAGTCTCTATTACTTATTTTTTATATCATTATTAGTCCTTGCAATTAAACAAATCACCCTCACCCTAACCCTCAAGGGAGAGGGGAATTAATCGAGTTTTTTTAAATTTAAGAAGTTAAAACAATTTCAGTAAAATCCCCTCTCCCTTGAGGGGAGAGGGTTAGGGTGATTT
>CALBSF010000165.1 GCA_937927795.1 uncultured Rickettsiales bacterium | reverse complement strand
TGACAAAGTCTAGATAATCTAAATTTCGTCATTGCGAGCGAAGCGCGGCAATCCATTTTCTAAAATTTCTTAATCACCATGATAAACATCTAAATTTCCAAACTTCGTAAATTCAGCATCAAAATATAATAATACATTTCCAACTGGACCATTCCTTTGTTTTGCAATAATAACCTCAGATCGATTATTAACTTCTTGCATTTGAGTTTTCCATTGCTGAAATTTTTCCACCTCATTTTCTGGCGGTCTTTTTCTTTCTAAATAATAACTATCGCGATAAATAAAAGCTACCACGTCAGCATCTTGCTCAATTGAGCCTGATTCCCTTAAGTCAGATAGCTGCGGTCTTTTATCTTCTCTTTGCTCAACCGCCCTTGATAATTGAGATAGCGCCAAAACCGGCATGTTAAATTCTTTGGCAATTGCTTTTAATCCTTGAGTAATTTCAGAAACTTCTTGAACCCGATTTTCACTGGATCTTTTGCTGGTTCCTTGAATTAATTGTAAATAATCAATTACCAAAAATGCTAAATTATGTTTTCTTACCATTCTTCTTGCTCTTGTTCTAATCGCCGAAATTGAAAGGGCGGGAGTATCATCAATAAAAAATGGTAATTTCGAAATTTCCGCACTACGAACCGCAATTGCTTCCCATTCATTTTCATTCATTTGCCCGGTTCTAAATTTTCCAGCATTAATGCTTGATTCCATCGAAAGAATTCTGGCGGCAAGTTGATCAGATGACATCTCAAGCGAAAAAAAGCCAACTGCTTTTTTATCTTTTGGATCTTCAACATCCTTATTTAAAAATTTACAAGCATTAACCGCCATGTTGATTCCTAGCGCAGTATTATGAGTTACAATATAGTCGTCAGTGATATATAGATGACTATCATGACTTACCGAAATGCATTGCGCCTTAGCTTTTTTAACTAGTTCAATTTTTGCTATATTTAGTCTTTTTTGACGTTGTTTTTTGTGAACCCTCTCTTTTTTATAAGAAGCCAAAACAAATGATTCTAAATTCTCACTTTGAAGATTTATAACATAAGAGGTTAATCCTTGTTTTTTAACGCCGTTATGGGTGTAAGAAGTATTTTTTTCTTTGATTGTGGCAATTGCTCCAAGTGAGCGAGCAAGATCTAAAAAGTCAAAAGCTAGTTGTTTGCTAGTGGTTGAAAAGCGCATGCTGCCAAATTTTTCAACCCAGCCATCTGTGTCCATAAGTCCTTGCATCAAGGATAATCTTGATTTTAGACTAGAGTTTAAATATTTTTTAGGAATGAATTTTTTATCGCTTTTTATATCAAATAATCCGAGCGACTTTATTGATTCTTTTATTTTATTTGGCGAAGTGCGATTTGAACCTTTTTTGTGAGAACCTTCTTTTTGAATAATTCTATAATCATATTTTCCAGCGTAGGATAATATAAATTCTTTACCAATTTTTTTATTAAATAAAGCTAAAGTTTCATCACTTGCATTAGAAAAAATTATTGAGCCACCAGATAAATTGCCATCTCCAAGAAGAGCGCCCAAAACCCATGGATCTAAATCCAAATCATCGTCATTTCCAAATTCCAATTCTGCGGTATCAATCCAAATTCTATTTTTATAACGAGATTTGCTTAATAATTCTTGAATTTCATTGCATGAAATAATTTTTGAATTTTCCCAGTTACGATAATTAACTTTCCACAAATGTTCAGCGCAACATTCTGTGCTTCTTCCATCGGAAAATGTTATGCGATAAATTTCTTTAATTCCCTGTGGAAAAATTCCAGTAACTTTTGATTTTTTATTATCAATTGATGCTAGAGTTTCTCCTATTTTTAATTCACCCATTTTTTTCCAACCATTCATAGTCAAAACTTTGGCATCAAGAGGTTGCGCCTTACCCATTGAAGGTCGTCCAGCTAGAATAATAAGGTCGGAAGGTTGCATGCCGCTTAGAATTTTATCTAAATCAGCTAGTCCGGTTGAAATTCCGCTAATATTAGAATCTTTTTGTTTGGCAATTACCGCTCTATTAATGGTTTCGGTTAGAGAAAATGAAATATTACGAAAATCGCTTCTTGATGAATCATGTTCGGCAAGCTTGAATAAATTAGCTTCAGCCATTTCAATTTGATCTTGAGCGGAAAGTTTTTCTTCGGTTTTGTAAACTTTATTGACAATTTCTTCGCCAATCATTGCAAGTTCTCTTTTTAAAGACAAGTCATGAATAACTCTGCCGTAATTAGAAATATCAATAATTGCAGAGGCAAGTCCAAGTAAATTAGAAAGATAAGAGGCGCCGCCCAAAGCTTTGATTGAAGGCTCAGATTCAAAAAATTGTTTTAAAGTAATTTGATTGGCAACAATATTTATTTTTTCAATATTGTGAAAAATTTGTGAGAAGATTTTTTGATGAGCGGGCTCGTAAAAATGCTCAGCGCGAAGAAATTCCGACACGCGGTTAAGATATTCATTATTTAAAATGATAGTTCCCAAAACCGCTTGTTCAGCTTCTAAATTAAATAATTCTTTTTTTGATTCTAATTCCATTATTCCACAGTAACTGACTTAGCCAAATTTCTTGGCTGATCAACATCATTACCTTTATAAAGCGCTACAAAATAAGACAGTAACTGAGTAGAAATCACTGGTAGCAAGGCTTCTTCAATTATACCTGAAATTTTGCGAATTTCTATAGTTTTCTTTGCCATTTTGCTAAAATGAGAGATTCCTTCCTTATCTGAAATGAATATTATCTTGCCCGCGCGAGCATTTACCTCTTGAGCATTAGATGCGGTTTTTTCAAATAAATAATTATGTGGAGCAATAACCACCACAGGCATTTTTTTATCAATTAAAGCGATAGTTCCATGCTTTAATTCACCAGCTGCAATGCCTTGAGCATTGATGTAAGACAATTCTCTAAGTTTCAAAGCCGCCTCAAAAGCGGTAATTTGAGAAACTCCGCGACCAATATATAACAAATCTTTTGATTTTAATAAAAATTTAGCAACATCTTTAATTGGTTTTATACTTTCATCTTGCAACATTTGCTTCATTTTGGCTACGCAGCCAGATAAATCATGCAATAATTCCATTTTTTTTGCTTGAGAAATTCTGCCTTTTAAAAATCCAAATTGAATAGCAAAAAGTGTAAAAACTGCAATTTGTGCGGTGTAAGCTTTAGTTGAAGCAACCCCAATTTCCGGGCCCGCAACCGTTCTAATTACTGCATCAGACAAATGAGCCATGCTACTTAGTGCAACATTAACAATAGAAAGAATTTTTTGACCATTTTCTTTAGCATGTTTTAGTGCAGCTAGGCTATCAGCGGTTTCGCCAGATTGAGAAACAAAAATCATTAAATTATCGCTGCGAAACGGGTGTTTACGATATCGAAATTCTGAAGCAATTTCAACTTCAACTTCTGTATCAGCTAATTCTTCAATAATATATTTTGCCGCCAAGCCAGCGTAATAAGAGGTTCCGCAAGCAACAATAGTAACTTTGTTAATATCTTTTAAGTTGAAAGCAAAATTTGGTAAGTGAATAGAATTGCTGCTAAAATCAACATAAGTTTGCAAAGTTTCTTCTAAAACTTTTGGCTGTTCATAAATTTCTTTAAGCATAAAATGGTCAAATCCGCCTTTAGAAATAATATTTTTTTCAGCTTCCATTATTTTTTCTGGGCGAGAAATTTTATTTTCTTTAGCATCAAAAATTTCAATATTTTTAGCGCAAATAAAAGCAAATTCATTATCTTCTAAAGTGATGATTTTATTGGTTTGGCTCGATAAAGCGTAATAATCAGAAGCAACATAATTTTCATTTTCACCAACTCCAAGAACAATAGGAGATCCGCGTTTTGCAATGGCAATTAAATTATCGTTTTCTTTAAAAATTATTGCCAAAGCAAATGTTCCATGAATTTCTTTTGCAGTTAAAAACACCGCTTGTTTAATATCGTTAGTTTGATCTAAATAATATTCAACCAAATGAGGAACAACTTCGGTGTCGGTTTGGCTAAGAAATTTTACGCCATTTTTTTCTAATTTTGCTTTGATTTCTTGATAATTTTCAATGATTCCATTATGAACCACGGCAACTTTTTTTGAAAGGTGAGGGTGAGCATTTTCTTTGCTTGGTTTGCCATGAGTTGCCCAGCGAGTATGTCCAATTCCAATAGTTGAATCTAAGTGATGTTTTTTTAAAGCGGCTTCTAGTCTAGCAATTTTACCTTCTTCTTTAGTGGTTTTAAATTGTGATTTTTCAATTGTAACAATTCCAGCTGAATCGTAACCGCGATATTCTAGCTTTTTTAAGCCTTCTAAAATTATTTGGCTTGCATTTTTATTGCCAACAACTCCAACGATTCCGCACATATAATGTTTTTATTTAAGTTTAAAAAATTAATAAAAAATTATAAAATGATTGTTGCGGCAAAGTAAATAGTAATCTTTTGTAGTGTTTTGTAGTGTTTTGTAGTGTTTTAAGGTTAAAATATTTTATTTATCAATTACTTCAATTAAATGCTTCATTTTTTCTATATCTTTTTTGGTATAGCCAGAATCATCTTCATTGACTATCTTTTTTAAAGCCTCTTTGCTTGACTCTAAATCTTCTGAAGGTTTTTCATTTTTCTGGTTTTTATCCTCAACTTTATCTTCTGTTTTTTCTGGTAATTGAGGAATCTGTCCTTCAAAATCCTTAGAAATTCCAGAGACAAACCTACTAACAACTGGATTAATTACGTCGCCAGAAATTTTGATCAAATTATAACATTTAGCATTTATCAACCATTCAGGCAATTCTTCCTTAAGATTCTTTTTACCATGAAAACGGCTTCCACCAGCTATAGTTAAGATATTTACAGCGATGGCATAAATAAATCCAAATACAATTAGGGTTTTTAACAGGCCATAAAGAACGCCTAAAGAGCGATCAATAGCATGAGAAACTTTTTCTTGTAAATCATTGCAAAGACTAGAGGTTGAAACAATAAATATTGCAAAAGAGATGAAGAAAATAATTACTCTGCAAACTATTTGTAAAACCAATCCATTTTCAGAATAAGATGATAAGAGTTTTGCTGCAAAGGGTGCTAAAAAATAAGAAAGAAGAAATGATAAAAGCCAAGCGGATAGGGCAAACATTTCTTTGACAAATCCTCTGATAAATGCTATGGCCACAAACATTACTGAACAGGCCATAAATATTAAATCTAAAACATTAAACGTTGTTGCCATAAATTTTTAAATTTGTTGTCTAGATTTTATAGATTACACAATTAATTTTTTAATTTCATTAGTCAAATTTTCGAATGTATCAGTTTCATAATTATCGTTTTTCCCTTGCATAACTGAAGCGATTCTTTCAAGTCCCATTCCGGTATCAATACAAGGTTTTGGCAGTGGAATCATTTTGCCATCCTTATGTTTTTCAAATTGCATAAAAACTAAATTCCAAATTTCAACAAAGCGGTCTCCATCTTGGTTGCTTGATCCAGGAGGGCCGCCAAAAATTTTATCGCCATGATCATAAAAAATTTCTGAGCAAGGTCCGCAAGGTCCAACATCACCCATTGACCAGAAATTATCATCGGTTGAAATGCGAATTATTTTTTCATCAGATAAATTGGCAATTTTTTTCCAATGATTTGCAGCATCATCATCATTGTGATAAACGGTTACTAAAAGCTTGCTTTTATCAAGTGCAAATTCTTTAGTTAATAAATTCCAAGCATAAAAAATTGCTTCTTCTTTAAAATAATCGCCAAAAGAAAAGTTACCCAACATTTCAAAAAAAGTGTGATGGCGTGCGGTAAATCCAACATTGTCTAAATCATTATGCTTTCCACCCGCTCTAACGCATTTTTGCGCAGTAACTGCTCTTTTAAATTTTGGAATTTCAACGCCGGTAAAATAATTCTTAAATTGATTCATTCCAGCATTTGCAAACATCAAAGTTGGATCATTATGAGGAACCAAAGAGCTAGAAGCCACAATTTCATGGCCATTTTGAGCAAAATAATCAAGAAATTTTGCGCGAATTTGATTTGATGTAAGCATTATTTATTTTCTAAATTAGTTAGGTAAGGCAAGCTATAAGCCGGATTTTGTACTTAAATTACTTTAAGTGACAGTCATTCATCTAGGATTGTCATCACTAACAACCTCAAGCAACCTACCCGAATAGCTATGTTAAGGGGGCATTTGTCACTGAAGACGGCTATTCCTATTTGGTCTTGCTCCAGACAGGGTTTTTCAAAATGCGCATCGTTAAATGCACAAGCTCGTGAGCTCTTACCTCGCGTTTTCACCCTTACTTGATTTAAGCACCCCTTGTCGCTGCGCTAGCGTGGGCAGCTCAATCCCCCTAAATAGGGGGATCATGACCTGAGATAATTTAAATCTTAGCGGTATATTCTCTGTGACACTTTCCCTGAAGTAAGGCCTATATATTCAGCCTTATCGCCAGCCGTTAACTGGTGTCATCCCCTTAATGGAGTCCGGACTTTCCTCTGGTTTTCAAAAGCAAGCTTTAAAACCAGCGACCATCCACTTGCCTTACAAAATCAAGCCTATATTATAGTAAAATTAATTCAATTATTTTGTTATGAAAACTGTATTATCTGGAATTCAATCTAGCGGGAATCTGCATTTAGGAAATTATTTAGGTTCAATTAAGAACTGGATTGATTTGCAAGAAACTCACAATTGCATCTTTGGAGTAATGAATTTGCACGCAATCACAGTTCCTCAAGATCCAAAAATATTACAGCAAAATATTATTGATGCGGCTGTAACATACCTTGCCTGCGGCCTTGATCCAAAAAAATCAACAATTTTTGTGCAAAGTGATGTGCCGCAGCATAGTGAATTATCATGGGTTTTGGGATGTTTAACTCCGATGGGGTGGTTAAATAGAATGACGCAATTCAAAGAAAAATCAGTAGATCAAGAAAATCTTGGCCTTTACGCCTATCCAGTCCTAATGGCTGCAGACATCTTATTATACAAAGCCGACACAGTTCCAGTTGGTGAAGATCAAAAACAACATCTCGAACTTACTCGCGACATTGCTGGTGCCTTTAATCGTCGCTATAACTGTGAATATTTTAAACTTCCTGAGCCAATGATCATCAAAGAAGTAAAGCGCATCATGTCGCTGCAAGATGGTCTTAAAAAAATGAGTAAATCTGATGAAAGCGATTTATCTAGAATTAACCTTGATGACGCAGCTGAATTAGTTGAAAAAAAGATAAAAAAAGCTAAAACTGACTCACAAAACACCATTTCTTATGATGAAAATAGACCAGAAATTTACAATCTTCTAAACATCTTTGCGAGCCTATCTGGCAAGGCTGCAACTGACATTGCAAAAGAATATGAAAATAGTGGTTACGGCAAGTTTAAAGGTGATTTAGCTGAAGTTGTTGTTGAAAAATTGGCTAAAATAAGGCAGAATATCCAGCTTTACAAAAATGACCAAGCCTACATCAAGCAAGTTTTGCGTGATGGTGGCGAAAAGGCGAGGGCAATTGCTCAAAAAACCAGAGACGAGGTTTTTGAATATGTTGGCTTGAAAGAAATGCTTTAAATTACAATAAAATCACCCTCACCCTAACCCTCTCCCCTCAAGGGAGAGGGGATTAAATCGAGTTTGTTTAAATTTAAG
>CALBSF010000164.1 GCA_937927795.1 uncultured Rickettsiales bacterium | reverse complement strand
AACTCTTAATTTAAACACACTCGATACAATCCCCTCTCCCTTGAGGGGAGAGGGTCAGGGTGAGGGTGTTTTACTCAATTGTAAGGGATCCAGTGCCTTAATTACGATTAAATTATAGCTAAAAAATGGATTACAAAAACCTTAAAATCACAAAAAATGTATAACCAGCCCGATAAAAATGGAAAATTTGGTGAATTTGGTGGACAATATGTTGCTGAAACCTTGATGCCAGCAGTTATAGAGCTGCAAAAAGCTTATCAAATAGCAAAAAATGATCCTGAGTTTCAAAAAGAATTTGAATATTATTTAAAAAATTATGTTGGTCGTCCAAGCCCGCTTTACTTGGCGCAAAACCTTACCAAAAAAATTGGCGGGGCAAAAATTTATCTAAAAAGAGAAGATTTAAATCACACCGGATCTCACAAAATCAATAACTGTCTTGGTCAAATTTTACTCGCCAAAAAAATGGGTAAAAAACGCATCATCGCCGAAACTGGTGCGGGGCAACACGGCGTTGCAACTGCAACGGTTTGCGCTTTATTTAATTTACCTTGCACAATTTATATGGGCGCAAAAGATGTTGAAAGGCAATCGCAAAATGTTTTTCGTATGAAGCTTTTAGGCGCAAAAGTTGTGCCGGTTACAAGTGGCTCGCAAAGTTTAAAAAATGCGATTAATGAAGCGATGCGCGATTGGATTACAAATGCCAATGATACTTATTATTTACTTGGAACCGTTGCTGGCCCACATCCATATCCAATGATGGTTCGTGATTTTCATTCGGTGATTGGGGTGGAGGCAAAAAAACAAATTTTAGAAATTGAAGGAAAATTACCTGACGCTTTAGTTGCTTGCATTGGCGGCGGCTCTAATTCAATTGGATTATTTCATGATTTTATTAATGATGAAAAAGTAAAAATTTACGGCGTTGAAGCCGCTGGAAAAGGACTTACAAGCAATGAACATTCTGCCTCAATAACCAAAGGAGAAATCGCGGTTTTACATGGCAATAAAACTTATTTCCTACAAGATGAAGATGGTCAAATTCAAGATGCGCACTCAATTTCTGCTGGCTTAGATTATCCGGGAATTGGCCCAGAGCATGCTTATTTACACAAAATAAAAAGAGTTGAATATGTTAGCGCAACTGATGATGAAGCCTTGGAAGCCTTTCAATTATTATGTCAAATGGAGGGAATAATTCCCGCCCTTGAATCATCTCACGGCCTTGCTTTTACGCAAAAATTAGCCGCAAAAATGAATTCAAATCAAACAATAATTGTAAATTTATCAGGACGCGGCGATAAGGATATTAACACGGTTGCTGGTGCTTTAGAGACTAGCTATAGATAGTAAAAATATCTCTAAAAAAACCCTCGTTATCTTTGATGCCAAAACCCCGTCATCCTTGATGCGAAGCATCGAGGATCTCGTTAAGTTTAGCTTATAAGAGCCAAAACTCATGAGATCCTCGATG
>CALBSF010000163.1 GCA_937927795.1 uncultured Rickettsiales bacterium | reverse complement strand
ACTCGATATAATCCCCTCTCCCTTGAGGGGAGAGGGTTAGGGTGAGGGTGATTGGTCTTCTAAGATAGCACCAAAGGTTATATACCAAACTAAGAATCTCATAGTTAGTTTCAACTTATAAAGCCAAACTCCTGAGATCCTCGAGCCTTTTAGGCTCAAGGATGACGAGTTGTTTTGAGATAGCAGGTTGATTCAATATTCTTATCTTTAAAATCCGTCATTCTTGATGCGTAGTTATCGAGAATCTCGTGAGCTTAACTTATTTACAAAACCCCAATTTCCTTCAAAAAAGCCTTATCCAGACTATCTTGATGATGTTTATTTTTAAATTCCAGCGGCGTTCCGTGATAAACAATTTTTGATTCGTTTAAAACCGCAATAGAATCACAAATTTCATCCATATCAGATAAAATATGTGAGCTAAAAAATATTGTTTTACCCGATTGCTTATAATTCATCAATTCTTTTTTTAGCGCAATTCTTGCCTTTGGATCAAGGCCGCTCATCGGCTCATCTAAAATAATCAAATCAGCCTTAGATAAAAAAACCGCCAGCAGCCCAAGTTTTTGAGTCATTCCCTTAGAATATTTAGTAACTTTTTGCTTCAAAACCTCAAACCTCAAATCAAGGTTAGCGCAAATTTCTTCAGCTTTTTTCCAATCAATTTTTTTATTGTAAAAATTTAAAACAAATTTTAAAAATTCTTCACCTTTTAAATGGCTTGAAGGATGAAATTTTTCTGGCAAATAACAAACTTTTTTTCTTGAATTTGGCAAAACTCTTGAAATGCCAAAAATTTCAACTTCGCCATCATCTTGATCTAGCAAATCTAAAATAATTTTAATTAAAGTGGTTTTGCCCATTCCATTTAGGCCAATAAAACCAAAAATCTCATTATTTTTTACTTCAAAATCAACACCATCAAGCACCAAGCGCTGATTAAAACTTTTAGAAATATTAGATATTTTTAGAGGCGTCATTACTTAATTAAATTATTTATTGCAAGTAAAGATAGACTATATCCTTCAATTCCAAGGCCAGAAATAACCGCGTTAACCACATCGCTTAATAAAGAATTTTTTCTAAAATCTTCGCGTTTAAAAATATTGGAAATATGTAATTCAATTTTTGCGCCAGAAAAAATTTCTAAAGCGTCGCGAATTGCAACCGAAGTGTGAGTAAAGCCGGCGGCATTAATGATGATGCCATCAAAATTACCAATTGCACTTTGAATTAAATTAACCAAATCGCTTTCGCTATTGGTTTGAACAAATTCTATTTTCAAACCAAGTTCTTTAGCAACATTAAAACAGTCATCTTCAGCTTTACTTAAAGAATGATCGCCATAAATTTCCTTATTTCTTAAATGTAATAAATTAAGATTCGGACCATTTAAAATTAAAACTTTTTTCTTCATTTTTGCAGCTCAAGTTTAATGTAATAAAAAATTGTTACTGGAATTGATAATCCATAAACAATACCAATAATTGCTAGGGTGAACCAAGGCTTTAATAAAAGACCGATAATGATTGAACCAAGAATTATCAAGGTTAAATAAGCAAATTCATTTTTAATTGGAATTTTTTTAATTGAAATAGTCGGAACTCTACTTGCCATTAGAACCGCAAGACTTGCAACATAAGTGATAACCAAAGTTGGATCAGAATAAAAACCAGCGCCAAGTTCATAAGTTAAAACCATAGGAAGCATCGCCATTGCTGCGCCACAAGGAGCTGGAATTCCTTTAAAAAAATATTTTTCTAAAATTGGATTTACAGATTTTTGACTTAATTCAACATTAAATCTTGCTAATCTTATTGCGCCGCAAACCGCAAAGAATAATACTAATGCCCAGTCTAACCCTCTGATATCTTCAAAAGAATTTACCCAAGCATAAATAATAAAACCAGGAACCACGCCAAAATTTATAAAATCAACCAAAGAGTCAAGCTGCGCGCCAAAATCAGAGCTTGAGTTTAAAAAGCGAGCCAATCTTCCATCGACGCCGTCCATAAATCCTGCAAAAAGTAAAAAAGCAGAAGCCATATAAAATTGCCCTTCAATAGCGTAACGAATAGCGGAAAGCCCAACGCAAAGACTGGTTAAAGTTACTAAATTTGGTAAAAGGCGAAATAGCGGAAAATAGCCGCCTTCAGCCTGTCTAATTCGTTGAATAATTTTTTTGCTCATTTTTTAAGGAATTAAGGGTTTGATTTAAAGGAAAAAGAATTTATTCTATCAATATTAAGTTAGTTTAATAAAAAGCAAACTAAAATTTCAAAAAACACATGACTCAAATTAAAACAAATCAAGAAATGGCTAATTGTTTGCGTTTCTTGTCAATTGACGCGGTTGAAAAGGCTAATTCTGGCCATCCGGGAATGCCAATGGGAATGGCAGATGTTGCAACTGTTTTATTTGGAGAATTTTTAAAATTTGATGCCAAAAATCCTAAATGGCTAAACCGCGATCGTTTTATTTTATCTGCAGGTCACGGCTCGATGTTACTTTATTCTTTATTATATTTAACTGGATATGAAGATATTTCATTAGATGATTTAAAAAATTTTCGTCAGTTAAATTCAAAATGTGCTGGTCATCCAGAATTTGGTCATTTAGCGGGAATTGAAACCACAACTGGGCCTTTAGGGCAGGGCGTTGCAAACGCAGTTGGAATGGCTATTGCTTCAGAACTTTTGGCGGCAAGAATTGGTAAAAATCTTATCAATAATAAAACTTATGTAATTGCTGGAGACGGCTGTTTAATGGAAGGAATCTCGCAAGAAGCAATTTCAATTGCAGGAAATTTAGGTTTAAAAAATCTAGTTTTATTATGGGATAATAATTCAATTTCAATTGATGGCGACACTTGTCTTACCACCTGCGAAAACATGAAAATGCGTTTTGAAAGTTGCAACTGGCAAGTAATTCAAATTGATGGACATAATTATGATGAAATTAGAGATGCTTTAAATAAAGCTCAAGCATCAGAAAAGCCGGTAATGATTGATTGCAAAACCGTTATTGCTTTTGGTTCGCCAAATAAATCTGGATCAGAAAAATCTCACGGCTCACCGCTTGGAGCAAAGGAAGTGGAATTAACTCGCGAAAAATTAAATTGGCCGCATGCCGCTTTTGAAATTCCAGAAAATTTATTAAAAAATTGGCGTGAAATTGGCGTAAAATCTCGTGAAATTTTTAATCAATGGCAAATTGATTTTGCAAAATTAGATCAAGAAAAATTATCACAAATTAACAGAATTTTAAACAAAGAATTGCCGCAAAATTTTACTAAAGAATTTGCCAATTTTAAACAAAAAATATTTTTAGAAAAACCAAAACAAGCCACTAGAAAATCTTCACAAATTACTTTGGAATTTTTAACTAATCAAATTCCAGAATTAATTGCTGGCTCTGCAGATTTAACCGAATCAGTTTTAACCAAAACTTCAGTTACAAAATCTATTTCAAAAAATAATTTTTCAGGAAGTTACATTCATTACGGAATCAGAGAACACGCAATGGCAGCAATTATGAATGGTCTTGCGCTTTACAGTAATTTTATTGCCTATGGTGGAACTTTTTTAGTATTTTCAGATTACATGAAGCCCGCAATAAGGCTTGCTGCATTAATGAAACAACAAGTAATTTATATTCTTACTCATGATTCAATTGGTCTTGGAGAAGACGGGCCAACTCATCAACCAATTGAACATTTGGCAGCTTTAAGAGTAATTCCAAATTTAAATGTTTTTAGACCTTGTGATGCTAAAGAAGTTGCTGATTCATTTGAAATTGCAATGCAAACAAAAGAAACTCCATCAGCAATTATTTTAACTAGGCAAAATTTACCATTTTTAAGTAGCGATGAAAATAATTTAACTAAATTTGGTGGATATATAATTTCTGATGATAAAAATCCTGATGTGGTTTTAATTGCAACTGGTTCGGAAGTTTCAATTGCTTTTGAGGCGAAAGAAAAATTATCTCAAATGCAAATTAAAGCGCGCATAGTTTCTATGCCATGTTTCGAGCTATTTGAAAAACAAAGTCAAACTTACAAAAAAGAAATTTTAGGCGATGAAAAAATTTTAAAAGTTGCTATTGAAGCCGCAGTAGAACAGGGTTGGCATAAATATATTGGCGTTGATGGAATTTTTGTTGGAATGTCAGATTTCGGTGCTTCAGCTAAGGCGGAAGATTTATTCAAACATTTTAAAATTACCGCTGATGAGGTTGTAAGATTGGTGAAAGAGAGATTGAATTAAAAGAAGTTAAATAACTTTCAACAAATGGACCCCGCAACAAGCGCGGGGTGACAGCTTTGTAAAATCCATTACCGTAAGCTGTCACCCCGCACTTGTTGCGGGGTCCATTTGATGGACACAAAATTAATCTACTTAGATGTAATTTTGAACAACCCTGAATTTGGAATAAGAATATTTTAATTGTTTTCAAGCATGCTTCAAAAATTCCATCACAATAACAAGCCCCTCGACAACCACCAAATCATCATCAAACAAAAACTCGACCAAATTTCAACCGACCTTAAAAATCAATCAAAGCAAAATTTCCTTCAAAAACTTTTCACAAAAAAACCAACAATAAAAAGCCTCTACATCTATGGCGGCGTTGGTCGAGGAAAGTCAATGCTGATGCAAGATTTTTACAATTCCTTAAAAACAACTCCAAAAATATATTTTCATTTTAATAATTTCATGAGACAGATTCATGAAAATTTACACAAAATAAGAAAAGAAAATATTATTTATAAAGATGAATTATTCGAAGCAATAAAAAGAGTTGTAAAAAACAGCAAAGTAATTTGTTTTGATGAATTTCAAGTTGTTGATGTTGCTGATGCGATGCTGCTTTCCAGAATTTTTTCTTATATTTTTAATCAAAAAATTCTAGTTATTTTCACCTCAAATTCACATCCAAAAGATTTATATAAAAATGGCTTTCAAAGAGAAAACTTTCTTGAATTTGTCGAAAAAATTTTACTAAAAAATTGCGATGTTTCATTTTTGGACAGCAACATTGACTATCGCAGTTTATATAAACAAAACCTCACCCAAAGATATTTTGTTTCTAACAAAGAAAATCGTCAAAAAATTAAAGAAATCATTAAAAATTTTACCAATTCAAAAAAATTAAAGCCTTTGAAGCTAGATGTTTGGGGTCGCCAAATTGTCATTAAAAAAACTTACCAAAAAATTGCAGTCATTAATTTTGATGAAATTTGCGCTGATAATTTTTCTGCCGCAGATTATCAAGAAATTAGTCGATATTTTGACTTGATTTTTTTGTTAAAAATTCCAAAGTTAGATAATGAAAATATTAACGAGGTTCGTAGATTCCTACTTTTTATCGACGAGGTTTACGAAAATAAAGTAGCCTTGATTATGCTGGCAAAAACTTCGGTACAAAAAATTTACCAAGATGAAGCCAAGCTAGAGGCGTTTTTGCGAACAATTTCAAGAATTAACGAAATAAGGTCAGATTTTTACTGGCAGAATAGTAAATTTGTAATTTAATTTTTTTGGGTTTTTATGCATAGAAATAGAAGAAGAGAGCAAGAGGAAGTAGCTGCTGAGCATCAAGCAATTCTTGAAAGAATGCAACGAGAAGCGTACGATGCGAACTATTCTGTAATGTCTGCACAAGAAAAAGCGCAAGTTTTTTCTTTGTTACAAAATCAGCTTCAAAATGGTGATGAAGACTATAATCGGAAAATATTAAGTTCTCTTGCTAGGAATTTTAATGGATATGGTGAAAAGTTCAAGACAAGAATGTATGACGAGTTTTCTTGTAATCAGGAGGGTATAAGGCAAATATTTACTAGGAATATGTCAACAACTAAGCCTGAAAAACCGCAGCGACGTCTACGTCTTGAAGGTAGGTCGCCAAGGGGCGATGATTCTGAGGATTTGCAACAACCGGGTGCAAGAGGGCCGGTCCCTTTTGGGCCCGACGGTACAACAGCAGAAGGGGCTGGAGCTGGATTCGGCGGCGGTGGAGTAGCTGCGCCGGTGACGCCGCCAATGCCGCGCCCTGCAAATCCACCGCAAGCAGCTGGTGGTGGGCTTGGTGTGGGTGACGAAAGAGCATTACTAGATGGTTTGCTTGGTGACGATGAGTTTGAAGGAGAACTTGGTGGGGGTTTCGGTGGGGATCCAACATATTCTCCTGTATTGCCACCTCGATTACCTAATGGAAGAGATTATTACTACCAGTATAGGCGGCAAGGTCATGGGGAAGCAGCTGAAGTTCCAGCGCCAGTACCAGGTGGTTTACCATTACCTCCAGCACCTGGAGTTGGGGAGCTGGGCGACGGTGAAGATGCGGGTAGAGATGGATCAGGTCCTTTTGAGTTGGGAGATGGGTTTGACTCTCCCCCCTTACCATCATCCCGTGAAGAAGATGTCATGAATCCTCCAGAATTAGACGGTCTCGGTGGTATGCCACCAGCACCTCCACCTCTTAGACCTGGCGCAGGAGTACCAAGACCTCCATTAGGTGGCGCAGGTGGTCCAGCAGGATTAGGTGGTGGTGGAGTCGAAGCAGGAGAAAGACCTCCATTAGCAGTAGGTGGCCCAGGATTGGGTGGTGGAAGACCTCCATTA
>CALBSF010000162.1 GCA_937927795.1 uncultured Rickettsiales bacterium | reverse complement strand
ATCTACACAGGCGAAGACACTCTTTCCCTACACGACGCTCTTCCGATCTAAAAACATCATTAAAAAAATGAAAAAAGAAACTATCGATCAAATTTTTTCAATTTGGCAAAATAACAACCCTCATCCAAAAACCGAATTAAACTACACCAATAATTACACACTTTTAGTTGCCGTAGTTTTATCCGCCCAAAGCACTGATATTGGCGTCAATAAAGCCACCAAAGCACTTTTTGCAATTGTTGATACTCCAGAAAAAATGCTAAAATTAGGAGAAGAAAAATTAAAAAAATACATCAATACTATAGGTTTATATAACGCCAAAGCAGCCAATATTATCAAGCTTTCTGGCGATTTAGTAAAAAAATTCAATTCCCAAGTTCCTCAAAATTTTGAAGATTTAAAATCTCTAGCTGGCGTTGGCGTAAAAACCGCAAATGTAGTCTTGAATTGCGCCTTTAATTACCCTACAATTGGGGTTGATACCCATGTTTTTCGCGTTGCAAATCGTATTGGTTTTGTAAAAGAGACAAATCCAGAAAAAACCGAAATTGCATTATTAAAAACCATTCCAAAAAAATGGCACACCCACGCCCATCATTGGATGATTCTTCACGGGCGCTACATTTGCAAGGCTCAAAAACCAAATTGCAGCAAATGTGAAATTGTAAAATTTTGTAAATTTAATAATAAAAATTATGAATCTAAAAAATAAAAATCTTTTTAGACAAGAAAATTTAGGCAGCTCTGGATGGCTTGACTCTAAAGAAGAAATCGCGGTTACCAACCCATCAAACCAAGCTATAATTGGCAATATCCCCAATTTAGAAATTTTTAAAATTAAACAAATAATTGAAGATGCTCAAATTGCTTTTGAAAAATGGAAAAATTTTACTGGCAAACAGCGCTCTAAAATAATGCGCAAATGGCATGATTTAATTTTAGAAAATTTAGAAGATTTAGCGATAATTTTAACAACTGAACAAGGAAAGCCACTAAGCGAAGCAAGAGCTGAAATCACTTACGCAGCAAGCTTTGTAGAATGGTTCTCCGAAGAAGCAAAAAGAGTTTTAGGTGATGTAATTTTAGCGCCAAAAGAAAATCAAAAAATCATCACTTTAAAAGAGCCAATTGGCGTGGTTGCAGCGATAACGCCGTGGAATTTTCCATCAGCAATGATTACCCGAAAAGCCGCCGCAGCAATGGCTGCGGGCTGTAGCATAATTTTAAAACCATCTGAATTAACTCCATTTTCTGCTTTAGCTCTTGGAGTTTTAGCCATTGAAGCGGGCATTCCACAAGGCGTTTTAAATATCGTTACCGGCGATCCTCAAAAAATTGGTGAAGAATTTTGTAATAATAAAATTATTCGCAAAATCAGTTTCACCGGCTCAACTAAAGTTGGCAAATTACTTTTTAATCAAAGCGGCAATGATTTAAAACGATTATCCTTAGAGCTTGGCGGCTCTGCGCCATTCATTATTTTTGCTGATGCAAATTTAGACAGCGCAATTGCCGGATTAATTCACGCTAAATTTAGAAATGGCGGACAAGCCTGCACCTGCGTTAATCGCATTTTTGTTGAAGAAAAAATTCACGATGAATTTCTAATTAAATTCTTAAATGACACCAAAAAACTAAAAGTTGGCGATGGCTTTGAAAGTGGTTCAAATATTGGTCCGATGATTTCTTGCGCAGCAATAAAAAAAGTTGAAAAATTGATTGAAGAAGCAATAAAACAAGGCGCAAAATGTGAAATTGGCGGAAAAATAATCAAAGATCAATTTTTCGCTCCAACTATTTTAAGCAATGTAAATCAAGAGATGGCAATCGCCAAGGAAGAGATTTTTGGTGCAGTTGCCGCAATTCAAAAATTTAAGAGCGAAGAAGAATTGATTAAAAAAGCCAATGACACTGATTACGGCCTTGGATCTTACATTTACAGCAATGATGCTAGTAAAATTTGGCGCATCGCTTCAAGTTTAGAATTTGGCATGGTTGCAATCAATGAATGCAGCTTCGCCACTGAAATCGCGCCATTTGGCGGCATCAAACATTCTGGATTCGGTAAAGAAGGCTCTCACCTTGGAATCGAAGAATTCTGTCAAATAAAAACTTTACATTGGTCATTTTAATGCAATTAACTTCAAACCAAGAACAGCGCTATTTAAGAAATATTATTCTTGAAGAAATTGGCTTAGAGGGTCAAAAAAAATTACTACAAGCAAAAGTGTTGGTAATTGGCGCTGGCGGTCTTGGATCACCAGCTCTTTTATATCTAGCAGCTGCGGGTGTTGGCAATATTGGAATTATTGACGATGACATTGTTGAACTTTCAAATCTGCAGCGCCAAATAATTCATAATCAAAAAAATTTAGGCGAAAAAAAAGTAAAAAGTGCCAAAGAAAAAATTTTACTTCTAAGTGGAGATGTAAAATTAGAAATTTATGAAACGCGCGCAACCCATGACTTTCTAAGCAAAATCATTCCACATTATGATTTTATTTTAGATGCAACTGATAATTTTCCCACCCGCTTTACAATCAATAAAATTTGTCACCAATTACAAAAACCCTTGATTTTCGCTGCTGTAAAAGGCTTTTTAGGACAAGTTTCAACTTTTAAATCTTACCAAAATAACAATCCTTGCTACGCCTGCTTTAACCATAATGAAGTTGATGAAAATTTTTCTCTTCCCTTATCACAAAAAGGAATCTTAGGATCAGTTGCCGGCACAATCGGCGCCCTTCAAGCAACCACCGCAATAAAAGAAATATTAGGAATTGGTGAAAATTTAATCGGCAAAATTCTAATTTTTGATTTCCTAAAAAATGAATTTAGAAAAGTTATTTTACGCAAGAATCAAGATTGCAAGGTCTGTAATACCATTTCTTATACCAAGTCTCATCTTTACATAGCTGATAAAGCAAAGTATTTTTGAGGAAAAAT
>CALBSF010000161.1 GCA_937927795.1 uncultured Rickettsiales bacterium | reverse complement strand
GAGGGTAGTTACATATTTTCAATTGAATATTATGGGGTAAAAATTTATGAGCCAAGAGGATTTGACTTCAGAAATATAAAATTTTCTAATTTTTCAACTAAACAAATCCAAGGAGATAAATATCAAGATATAATTCAAATTAAAATAGTAAACTGCTATGATGCGATTCATGAGCTAGATAGGCTAGAGCTTATTTATAAAATGTTGTGCGGATATATTGATATTGTAAATGTATCTAATGCTTTAAGAAGAGAAGTTTTGATGTTGGCGGCTGATTATAGAAATCAATTTTATCTATTGCTTTGTTACAGGCAATCTTTGAGTAAGGATGATATTACGAGAGTTATAAAAAGAATAGCCGCAGCCACTGGTGGTTGTAAAGGCAAATTACCGTCGCAGGAGAAAGTTGTTGAAATTTTATCCACAATAGTAAATACGATGGACAAAGATGTGATGTTTAGAAATTTAATGGCTTCAACCAATCCGCATTACAGTTTGGAAGTTTTGTTTAATTTTATAGTGCATTATTCTAAATTTAAAGTTGTAGAAAAAGATGGTAAAAAGTATTTTGAGAATTTTGGAGTGTCGTTATATGAAAATCGCAACCTCAGAAATTCGATTTTATTTTTTGGCTTAGATAATCTAGTTAACGATAGTAAAATTATTTTCTCATCAACAAGAAAACTTTCTAGATTTATTTTTCATGAATATAATAAGCGCTCTATGGAGAGCCTTCATAATGAAATTATGGAAGTTACTACCCAAGGAGATGCGATGATGCATTTGGTCAGGAATTTTAAATTGGAAGAATTTGTGGTTGATGATGATGAGAAAAAAATATTATTTATTTTAAAGGCTATTATTGGAATTGATTCGAGATATTTTTCAATTGCCAGAGATGATGCAGGAAAGATTTTAATTAATATTAAAATAACTAATCCGTTTGATGACTCTCTTACTCTTGCAATTCAAATAATGAGAAGGCAGGGGATAATCAATCAAGATGATCTTTCGGAATATTCGCTAAGGCAAGATGATATTTTATCGAAATTTTGTATGATGAAATATCTGAATTTTTTTCTTCCTTTTCAAGAAAGATATCTTTCTGATTTTGTCGCTATAATTAAAAGTATTATGCCACCAGCTCATCAAGAAAGGGTAATTAAAGATTGGTTTGAATTTACAGGCATAAGATATGCCAATGGCTCTGAGGTGGAAATTTCAAGATTTATTAAGGGTTGCTTTAGTGAGCATCATTCTATGAAAAACTTACAAGCTTTATATAAATGTAGAGTTGAAAAAAGGGATGGTCAAATTTTTATATCTAAAGATCCAGTTACTGATGAATCTGATTGTAGAAAAAACTTTAATTTGCTAATCGATCTTTTTAAGGGTTTTCACTTAAGTCAAGTTAGAATGTTGGCAAATTCTGGCGGCATTGCAGCAATTAATATTTTAAAGCCAAATCAAATATTTTTTGTAACCGAAGAACGTACCAAGATTGTAAAGTCAATGTCACTGCTTCGTCTTTGTGAATTATGGCTAGCTCATTATCAGATGCGCATACTCATTATTAAAGATGTGGGAGCTGAAAATTCAATAGAATATGCGCAAAAAGAAGTTTTAGATCGCTACTCTTTTTCTTCTTCTTCAATGGTGCCTAGAAAAAAGGTGGAAAGATTATTTGAGCAATTAAGTGTATCGAAGTTTATTACGGGCATTGATATAAAGGCAGATGATTTTTCTATTGATGATCTTATGACTAGAATTTCTGTTGAAATTGAAGCTTTTGAAGCTTTTGAAGCTGAAGAAAAAACAATCTCCTTGTTGTCTGATCTAAAGAGTGTTGCAAAAGAATTGCTTGAAGTTAAATTGCGATTATTTCCAAAATATTCTGAATATAAAACGGCTAAAATAGGAGATAAAATAAGATGCTTCAATGCTGCCGAAGATTTTAGCTGCTATTTAAATACACTTTCTTTTAGATGCATGAGCTTTGAAAATAATGCGGTTCAAATAATAAAAACAGATGATGTTGAGCTTTTAGAAGAAGAGCTATTGCGTTTTAAAGATCTATTTAGCAACTATTATTCTAAGCCAGATGAAATGGGTCATTATAGCTTAGAAAATCAAGCGTTAAAAGAGAAAGTAAGTAAAGCTTATGAAGAATATCAAGATAGGCTACAAAAAGAAAGAATGGCGCAAGAAGAGGCGGCGCGCCAAGTCTTATTAGAGCAAGCTGCAAGACAGCAAAGACAAGCGCAGGAGCAGCGTCAGCAATTGTTGGCACAAAAACAAGTTGAGGTCGAGGCTTTAGCAAAGCAAGATGATTTACTTTCTTCGGTAAAAAAAATACTTCTTGGTGTTGAAGAAAGGTGGGGTAAATGTTTTGACAAATCCAAATCTGCAAGATCAATAAAGATTGATTTAGAGACAAAGCACCAACTATTGATAACGGCAATTAGGCAACAAGTTAGAGATGGTAGACTTGCGGGATTTTCAACCTCAAATCCAGGAAACAAATTTATTAACATTAATAAAGATCGTTTAAATGAAGATTCGGTAGAATTATTTTTAAAAATTGTTGAAGAATTTAAATTAAGTAAATTTGGAGTTGAAGAAAGGAAGGGGCTAGAAGCTGAAGAATCAAGAAGAATTGAAGAAGAAAAAAAGAGACAAGAAGATGAAGAGTTGGCAAAAAGAAATGAAGCGGAGAGATTGGTGATAGAAGAAAGGGAGAGGGCGCAAAATGAAGTTTATATTAGATATATAGCAGCAGCAGAATTAAGGATTTCAGAAGAGCGAAAAAAATCAAGATTAGCTGTTGATCCTGAGGGTTTTTACTCAAACATAAAAGAATGTTTAGTCCTTGGGCTTGAGAGTAAAAAAAGAGTAGAAATGGTTAATGAGAAAATTGGATTTTTAATAGAAAAATTAAAAGAATGA
>CALBSF010000160.1 GCA_937927795.1 uncultured Rickettsiales bacterium | reverse complement strand
AATTTTTACCAAAAAGACGAAGCTTTATCAGCTATGTAAAGATGAGACTTGGTATTAATCCACAATTTAATTGAAAACAAAAAAACCATATATATAATAAATACAGCTTTACAGTTTTATTAAAATAAATTTATGTCAAAATTAACTCTAGAAATTCCTGATGCATTGCATCGAACCGTTAAATCAGTTGCTTCAGCAAATGGCGAAACCATAAAACAATTTTTTATTGATGCGGTAACTGAAAAACTAAAACAAACATCAAAAAGTAAAAAACTCATGAAAAAAACCAAAGAAAAATATCCAAAATACATAACCGAAAAACAAGCAGATAAAATGCTAATGCCTTATTTGCTTAGAATGATTAAAAGGATTGAGAGTGGAGAGGAAAAAACTTATAGTAAAGAAGAGTTTTTTAAAGAATTGAGACAAGACGATTAGGTGCGATTAATAACGAATCTTAGAAACTGTTAGCTAATTAAATTAATTAGCTAACAGCTTCTAACCATAACTCCATAAAAAAAACACCATGATTACAAAATACTCAAAAACCTTCTTAAAAGAATCTAAAATATTGAGAAAAAAATATCCAAAGTTTGATTTAGATTTATTAAATTTTATTAACAATCTGGAAAAAGAAAGCCTCCTTAACTCTTCAAAGATAAAGGAGCTTAAGTCTTTAGAAATATATAAATCCAGAATCAGAAATAGCTCAAATCAATTGGGTAAAAGTGGAGGTTTTAGAATTATTTATTATATCAAAACCAATGAGAAAACTTTTTATCTGTTAAATATTTACTCAAAAACCGAAAAAACCAATATTTCAACAAAAGAGATTTTACAAATTTTAAAATCAGAAAATTTAATTTAAATGACAAAAAATCTAATAATCGCAATTGATGGCCCATCAGCTTCTGGCAAAGGAACTTTAGCTAAAAGATTGGCGCGGCATTTTAATTTACCACATTTAGACACTGGTTCAATTTATCGCGCAATTGCTATGCGCGTAATTAAACAAGGAATCGATCCTTATAATTTTGAAGAAAAAATTTTGGAATTAGTTTTTAATATTTTGCCATCAGAGCTAGAAAATCCTGAATTATCAAGTGAAGAAGTTGGGGCAACTGCTTCAATAATTGCCAAAAATAAAAAGCTGCGCCTAGCAATTTTTGATTTTCAGATTAATTTTATTGAAAATGGTAAAAAAAATTTTGGTGGCGCAGTGCTTGATGGAAGAGACACCACAACTGTAATTTGTCCAAATGCAAATTTTAAATTTTATATTGATGGTGATGTTGAAATTAGAGCTAAAAGAAGATTCGATCAATTAAAACAGCAAGGAAAATCGGTTACTTATGATGAAATTTTAACTCAATTGAAAACTCGCGATGATAACGATAAAAACCGCGTGCAGTCGCCTTTGTTAATAGCGCAAGAAGCAATAATAATTGATAATGGAAATTCAACAATAGATGAGTCTTTAGCAAAAATGCTAAATTTTATAAATTCTTAAAAATGGATCGCTTTTACTCATCCACTCTATATCTTCTACGTTTCTACAACTTAAACTTAAAGTAATTATTTTTGCTCTAATAATATTATCCCATGTCAGTTCACTATAATTTTTGTGGAAAAACTTATAAAGACTAATAGCATTACTAGTAACATGACTTAAAAGATAATTTTCGATATAAAGATCAACAACATTCTCTTTAAATCCAAATTCTTTCAAGTCAGTCAGTCTTTGTTTGTTTAGTGAAGTAGACTCAAGAAACTTTATAGAATAACTAGTTATCACTGTAATATAAAGTTTTACTAGCTTAGTTAACGTCTCTTTCTTCACCATATCACCGTTATTGTTAAACTTAAATTTTTTAATGATTTTCAAAGAAACATCATACGCTTCCTCTGAATTATTTTTACATAGAAAAACGTAAACAAGTAAAAGAAAAGGATATTTAAAAATGCTTTCTTCATTGTCATTATTCTGCAAGC
>CALBSF010000159.1 GCA_937927795.1 uncultured Rickettsiales bacterium | reverse complement strand
TCAATTCATCTTTATATTTTATCTTTTTTTCGAGTAATTCTCTTTTTCTCTTTTCATCAATTAAATATTCCATTGCTCTAACAGATTGATGTAACGTTGCATTTTTTAGTATATCTTCAAGTTTATTTAATATTGTTAACTTAAGTTTAAAATCAACATCGTTTATGTCCGAGTTAATGATAGAGGGATTCCAAAAAACAGCGAGATCTATATCGCTTTCTTTGTTAAACCTTGGAGTCGCGGCCGATCCTAGGAGAAAGCAAAACAGCGCATACTCGCCTAGTATCTGTTTCGTGGTTGCTTCAATTTGAGAAAAGGTGAGTGGAGGTATCTGCTCAATCATAGTTTACAGTATAGATGATTTTTTAAGATTTGGGCAAGAAAGGGATTTTGATTTAAAAAAGATAAAAGACTCATAAATTATATTTATGAGTCTTTATATTTAAAATAATTTTACTGACAACTTTCACAAATACCATATAATTGCATTGAATGGTCAGTTATTTTAAACTTATTTGCTTTTGCTATTTTTTCTTGTCGTTTTTCAATCTCTTCATCAACAAACTCAACTATTTTTCCACAGTCTGTACAGATTAAATGGTCATGATGAGATTTAATATTACTCTCGTATTTCTTTCCATCTACACCAAAATTAAGTGAAGCGATAAGCTCAACTTCCTCTAAAAAACTTAAAGCTCTATAAACAGTTGCAATTCCAACATTTGAGTTTGGATAATCTTTTTTTATTTGATTGTAAACCTCTTCTGCAGTTAAATGACCATTCGCATGAAGTAATATACTTAAAACAATCTCTCTTTGCTCAGTATATTTAAGACCTTTTTGCTTAACAATCTTTTTTAACTCTTCTATAATCTCTTCATAATTATTCAACATAAAAACACCTTTAAAAAATAAAAATCTAGTATATCTAAAGTTTAAAAAAAATTCAAATATTTCTTATATTTTAATTACAGCATTTGCAACTTTGCATTTGACTAGCGCGCATTATACTTACTCAGAGGTGCCGTTTGGATTTTATTTGTCTGAAGTTTTTCATTTTAGCAGGAATCACTTTGATCGAATTGTGCATTTTTCTTTCGGGTTATTGTTGGTTTATCCGGTAAGAGAATTGTTAATTAGATTTGCAAATATAAGAGGATTTTTTAGTTATTATTTGCCAATTGATGTTGTGCTTGCTTGCAGTGGTTTGTTTGAGATTATTGAGTGGCTATTTGTGATGATGGTAAATCCAGAGCTTGGCGATGCTTACCTTGGAACACAAGGTGATATTTGGGATGCACAAAAAGATATGGTTTTAGCAACAATTGGAGCTCTGATTGCAACCATTTTAATTTTAATTAGCTCATTTATAATTCCTAAAGGCAAGGATTAAGTAAGCTCAAATTATAAATCTTATAGCATCAAACAACCAAAAAAAACCATGAACAATCACTCAAAACCAAACCAATCCAGCCTACTAAAATCAAAAAAATTCCTACCACTTTTCATAACCCAATTCTTCGGGGCATTTAATGATAATGTTTTTAAGAATGCTTTTTTAATTTGGTTTACTTACGACATAGCTCAAAAGCTTAAGATTGATGCGCAGTTCATGGTAACTATTGCTTCTGGATTATTTATCTTACCATTCTTTTTATTTTCTGCGCTCGCAGGGCAGCTTGCTGATAAATATGAAAAATCGAAATTAGTACGTATTATAAAAATTGCGGAAATTTTGATTATGAGTTTTTCTTTTGTTGGATTTTATTTTGAAAATATTTATCTACTTTTATTTTTAATGTTTTTGATGGGAGTTCATTCAACATTTTTTGGGCCAATCAAATATAGTCTGCTTCCAGAGCATCTTAAAGATAATGAATTAGTTGGGGGAAATGCATTAATTGAAGGCGGAACTTTTCTTGCAATATTGCTTGGAACAATAATTGGCGGCATTGTTATTCGCCGCGAAAGTGGTATTGAAATTATTTCTGCTGCGTTAATATTTTTTGCGTTTGTTGGCTATCTTTCAAGCCGCTTCATTCCTAAGTCTTCAAGCGCTGATGCAAAACTTAAAATCAGTTTTAATCTTATAACTCAAACTTGGAAAATTATTAATTATGCTAAAAAAGAAAAAACAGTTTGGCTTTCAATTATTGGCATTTCATGGTTTTGGTTTATTGGCGTTACTTTTTTATCACAATTTCCAATTTACACCAAAAATATAATTAATGGTGACGAATATATCGTTACTTTATTTTTATCAATTTTTTCAATTGGAATTGGAGTCGGCTCAATAATATGTAACAAACTTCTCAAAGGAAAAATTAACGGACGCCTTGTGCCATTTGGCTCAATTGGAATTACAATTGGCATAATTATTTTTTGTGCTGCGAGTTATTTTTATAATTTAATAATAAAACCAGATGATTTATTGAGCCTAAAAGATTTTTTATCACTAACAATTTATAGCTGGTTCATTCTTTTAGGGTTACTTACAATTGCAGTGTTTTCAGGCATTTATATCGTGCCACTTTATGCAATAATGCAGCATCGATCCAAGGAAAAATATCTATCACGAATCATCGCCGCAAATAATGTTTTAAACGCTTTATTTATGGTGATTTCCAGCATTAGTTTGATTACGCTATTTAAACTAAAATTAACCCTTTTGCAAATTTTCTTACTAATTGGAATTATTAATATTTTTATATTTTTTATTATTAGAAAAATTGTTAAACAAAGGATCCAAAATGCTTAAATTTTATTTAAAAAAAATTCTTACCAAGCTTTATAAAATTGAAGTTAAAGGCTTAGAAAATTACCAGAAAGCAGGAAATCGCGTTTTGATAATTGCGAACCATCTCTCATTTTTAGACGCAATTTTGCTAGCGATTTTTCTTCCCGAAAAATCAATGTTTGCGGTGAATACTTTTATTGCAAGCAAGTGGTGGATGAAGCCATTTTTGGCCCTAGCAGACACTTACGCCCTTGATCCAACTAATCCAATGGCAACTAAAAGTTTAATCAATGAAATTAGAAAAGATAAAAAATGTATAATATTTCCTGAAGGGCGAATTACCGTTACGGGTTCTTTGATGAAAATCTATGAAGGCCCTGGAATGATTGCAGATAAGGCGGATGCTATGATTTTGCCAATTCGACTTGATGGCGCTCAATATACGCCATTTTCGCGTTTAAAGGGCAGGGTAAGAATTCGTTTATTTCCAAAAATTACTTTAACAATTTTAAAACCGGTAAAATTTGAAGTAGAAAAAGAAATAACCGGAAGGGCAAGGCGCATGGCTAATGCCGACAAGCTTTATGACATCATGACCAATATGTTATTTGAAAGCTCTGATTATAAAAAAACTTTATTTGAATCACTTCTAGATGCAAAAAAAATTCATGGCAAAAATCATCGAATTATTACCGACATAGAACGTAAAGCAGTAACTTACGGCCAGCTTATTACTCGCTGCTTTATACTTGGAAAACAAATTTCAAAACAAACGAATCAGGGTGAGTATGTTGGTTTTATGTTGCCAAATATGGTTGCAAGCATTGTTACTTTTTTTGCAATGCAGGCCTTTGGCAGAGTGCCAGCAATGTTGAATTTTTCTACTGGTGGCAGTAATTTTATTGCTGCTTGCAATGTGGCAAAAATAAAAGTTATTTATACCTCAAGAAAATTTATTGAAGGCGCAAAACTAAGCCATTTAATTGAGCTTGCCAAAAAAGAAGAAATCAAAATTTTTTATTTAGAAGATATCAGAAAAGAAATTATAATTTTTGATAAGGTTTTTGCAGTAGTTAAAGCAAAATTTGCTAATTATTATTTTAAAAAAATTAATAGCTCCACTTCAAATGATCTAGCAATAATTCTTTTTACATCTGGCTCAGAAGGACTTCCAAAAGGTGTTGCGTTAAGCCATGAAAACATTCAAGCAAATCGTTTTCAACTTGCATCAAGAGTAGATTTTAGCAGTAAAGATATAGTATTTAATTCCTTGCCAATTTTTCACTCATTTGGTTTGACGGGCGGAACTTTATTGCCAATTTTAGCGGGAATTAAAACTTTCTTTTATCCATCGCCACTTCATTATCGAATTGTGCCAGAGTTGGTTTATGATACTAATGCAACCATTATGTTTGGAACCAATACTTTTCTTTCAAGCTATGCCAGATTTGCTCACGCTTATGATTTTTATAGTTTGCGTTATGTTTTTGCCGGCGCAGAAAAATTAGATGAAGAAACAAGAAAAAGTTGGTCAGAAAAATTTGGAGTTAGAATTTTTGAAGGCTATGGTGCAACTGAAACTTCTCCAGCTTTATCAACCAATACGCCAATGCATAATAAACCAGGAAGTGTTGGGCGCCTTATGCCGGCAATAAAATTCAAACTCGAAGAAATTGTTGGAATTACTGATGGAAAAAAATTATTAGTTAGTGGGCCAAATATCATGAAAGGCTATTTATTAAATACTAATCCAGGAAAAATAACTCCACTAGAAGATGGTTGGTATGACACTGGTGACATTGTTTCAATTGATGAAAAAGGCTATATTTCAATTAAAGGTCGCGCCAAACGCTTTGCAAAAATTGCTGGAGAAATGATTTCATTAACTGCAACTGAAATTAACTTAAGCAAGCTTTGCCCACAAAGCAGCCATGCGATTATAGCAATTCCAGATCCAAAAAAAGGTGAACAATTAATTTTAGTTACAACAAGTCAAACTCTAAAGCGCCTAGAAATTTCTGCTTTCTTTAAGGAAAATCAAATCAGCGAACTTTCTGTTCCAAAAGAAATAATTATGGTTGAAAAATTACCTCTACTTGGAACGGGAAAAGTGGATTATATGGAAATAAAAAATATGGTAAATTCGATTTAATTCGATTTAGCCCTGCTAACATAGCTAAAATCTTCGGTTTTAACTATAACTTCTTCTCCAGATTCAACAAAAGGAGGAACCATAATTCTTACGCCATTTTCTAGAATTGCTGGCTTGTAAGAAGCGCTTGCAGTTTGACCTTTTACCACTGCATCAGCTTGAGCAATTACTGCATTTACAGTTTCTGGAATGAATAGTGAAATTGGTTTATCGTTGCAATATTCAACTCTAATATTCATGCCTTCTTGCAAAAAGGGAAGGGCGTCGCCAACTAGGTTTTTGTTGAAATTAAATGTTTCAAAACTTTCCATATCCATCGCAACTAAATCATCTTGGTCAAAATATTGAAATTGATAATTTTTTTGCTCAACATAAGCAACATCAACATCTTCGCTTGAATTATAACGAGTATTGGTTTTAGTGCCAGTAACAATATTTTTCATTTCAACTTGAATGTAGGCGCCGCCTTTACCAGGTTTAACATGCTCTCTTTTGGTTACAGACCAAAGTTGATTTTGAAATTCAATAACATTTCCAACACGAATTGAGTTTGCGTTTGTTTTCATTTTTTAAATAATATTTTAAGAGTTAATTGATCTAACAATTTCTTCCACAACTTTTTTAGCATCGCCAAAAATCATCATGGTGTTATCTTGATAGAATAATTCATTTTCAACGCCAGCATAGCCAGAAGCCATAGAGCGTTTAACAAAGAATACTGTTTTAGCAAGACCAACATCTAATATTGGCATGCCATAAATTGGACTAGCTTTGTCAGTTTTTGCTGCCGGATTAGTAACATCATTTGCGCCAATTACAAAGGCGATGTCAGCAGTTTTAAAATCGTTATTTATATCTTCCAATTCAAAAACTTTTTCATAATCAATATTAGCTTCAGCAAGCAAAACATTCATGTGTCCTGGCATTCTTCCGGCAACTGGATGAATTGCAAATTTTACTTCTACGCCCGCTTTTTCAAGCAAGTGAGTCATTTCAGCAACAGCGTGCTGCGCGCCCGCAACTGCCATTCCATAGCCTGGAACTATAATTACTGATGATGAGCCTTTCATCATGTAAGCCGCGTCTTCAGCGCTTCCTTGCTTGATTGGTTTTTGTTCTTTTTCTTCTTTTGCTGTATGAACTTGCTGATTAAAGCCACTGAAGATTACGTTAATAATTGAGCGATTCATTGCTTTACACATGATGTAACTTAATATCGCGCCGCTTGCGCCAACTAAGGCTCCGGTGATTATTAATAAAGAATTTCCTAAGGTAAATCCAATGCCGCTTGCCGCCCAACCAGAGTAAGAATTTAACATTGATACAACAACCGGCATGTCAGCTCCACCAACTGGTGCAATTAAAATAAAACCAATAAAAAATGAGATTAAAGCAAGAG